>JAPUHZ010000216.1 GCA_027297485.1 Deltaproteobacteria bacterium | reverse complement strand
GTCCTCAGACCGGAACCTATGCTCTGCTCCTATTCCAGTCTTGATATTCTTGAACTTGGTCTGTACCAACCCCCGCTTGTTGCCTGGAGTAATGTGCATTACCGAAGTCACACGGAGAAGCTCCCCATTACGGACAATAATCATCCCCACCCTGAGCTGTGTGGCGCTAATCATCAATCCCCTCCACTTTCGCTAACAGTCAAAAACCACTGAAAAATCAGTTTGCGAACGAAACGTCTTTGACCATTTACGATTTACAATAATCAGGCATAAAGACCCCGCCAAAGCATTGCCTGAGATACCCGGCGAATCCCGATCATCAGAGCTGCCAGCCGCATATTCACATGATCCTTCTGGCTCATCCTAAGGACTTCGTGAAATGCTCGGGTCAAGATATCCCTGAGCTTCTTGTTTACTTCATCCTCAACCCAGAAGAAGTTTTGCAGATCCTGCACCCACTCAAAATAGGACACGATGACCCCGCCCGCATTCGCCAGGATGTCCGGGATGACAAAGATCCCCCTTTCTCTAAGGATCTCATCAGCCTCGAGGGTGGTGGGACCATTGGCTCCCTCGGCCACAAGCCGACAAGATAGACTGCCCGCATTATCGGCCGTGATTTGCATCTCCCCTGCTGCGGGAATCAGGATGTCGCATTTTAGCTCAAAGAGATCATTTCCCGAAATCTTTTCCCCGTGCTTAAATCCCGCTAGCCTCCGATTCCTCTCGTTATATAATATCAGATCATTGATGGGCAGGCCTTTGTCATTCCAAATCCCGCTTGCTCGATCACTGACGGCAACGATCTTTACTCCCAAGTTGGCCAGTTCCCTGGCCGTCACGCTACCCACATTACCGAAGCCCTGGACAACAGCCCTGCACTGCTGAAGGTCAAGTCCTAAATGCTTTGCCGCCTCTACAATTGTGTAGACCACCCCTCGACCCGTGGCGTCTCTTCTCCCGAGGGTGCCCCCTATGCTTACAGGCTTCCCCGTAACGACACCGGGAACCGCATGCCCTTTATGCTGACTGAAAGTGTCCATAATCCAAGCCATCACCTGTTCATTGGTCCCCATATCCGGGGCGGGTATGTCCACCTCAGGCCCAATAAAATTCATGATCTCGGCCGTGTAGCGCCGGGTCATGCTCTGGAGCTCGTTGCGGGATAGATCCCTGGGATCGCAGGCAACCCCCCCCTTTGCCCCACCCAAGGGCAAACCCATCAGGGAGCATTTCCATGTCATCCACATGGCCAGGGCAGTGACCTCCCCAAGGTTCACTTCGGGATAGTAGCGTATCCCTCCTTTATATGGACCCAGGGTATCGTTGTGTTGAACGCGGTAGCCGGTAAAAACCTTGACGCTCCCGTCATCCATCCTGGTGGGAATGCTGACAACTAAAGCGCGATCAGGCCTCTTTAGCCGTGCGGCAACATTTTCGTCCAGCTTTAATCTTTCGGAAGCAATCTCGAATTGCCTCACGGCCATTTCACTCGCAGGGGTACGCCACTCTACGGTCGCCATAGGTGATAGAATTAGTAGTTAACAGTTAAAAAACGATAGTACAAATGAGCTGTCCAGCAATAAAAATTAATGTTGAAATGGAGCACATTGACAATAAGCCGCCCTACCCCGGAGGCCACGTCATGGCGCGGCCCCCCAGGAGATGAAGATGGATGTGAAAGACACTCTGACCCGCCCCCTCCCCGCAATTGAACACCACACGGAAGCCATCTTGAGAGATCCCGTGATCTCTGGCCAACTTATTCGCCGCAAAAAGAATATCACCTAATAGCCCCTTGTCTTCCTGCTCTACGTCTAGAAGAGTGGCTATGTGCTTACGAGGGACAATCAACAGATGAACCGGGGCCTTGGGGTTGATGTCCTTAAAAGCCACAACCGAGCTGTCTTGATATACCACTTCCCCTTTGACATCCCCATTGACAATTCCGCAAAAAAGACAATCAGCCACTTTAAGACCCTCCTTTCAGTCACCGCCTGAACTGCACATTAAATCCCGATCCGAGTAACTAATCGAGGGGTTTCCGGTGTTGAGCTGCTTAGGACACCCGTAGCCGGCATTTTGATCGTCGGACTGCAACTACACCAAAGGTGAGTTGCTGATTCATGCTTGAAACAAGTATTTGTCGCAGTCCGATGATCATCAGGGAAGTTTTCTTCCCTTCCAGAACCTCAGGGCCGGACTTCGAGTGAGCCTCAGTCGAACTCTGAGCCTGTCGAACCGGTGACTGTTTAATTTCGGATCGGGGTTAACTCTGGAACGCCTATAATTCTATTTCCCGGTTTCCTCTTCATTCCGGACAGAAGGCAAGAATTCTCCCTTCGTCTATCTTTATCGGGACACGCTGCAAAAACTCCCCCAAGCAAGGACCCCAGATACACTCCCCTGTCGCTGGCTCATACGTAGCTCCATGGTTGGCACAGACGATGTGCCGCCTATCCTCCGTAAAAAACTGGTTATCCACCCAGTCCATGGAAAGAGAAATATGGCAACAGAGATTGACATAAGCAAAAATATTCTTCTCGTAGCCGACTAGAAGGCATTCAACGGTTCTCCCATGACAACGCAGCCTGAACTTCTTCGTCGTCCCATGTGAAAGCTCATCCGCTCGGCCGATCACTTTGCCTTTCCGAGATTTCTTCATGGGGCCTCTTCATTCAGCAAATTCTGCCAACTGAGGAAGATCCACCTGAGGACAACCAACCAAGACATTTCCTTGATCCACCAGGACTGGGAGTCGATATAGGGACAGCCCCTTGCAGGGGCCATCGATACAGAGTCCCGTTTCGGGCTCATAAAGAGCCCCATGGGTGAGGCAGATAAGGCACTTTCCATCTTCAGTAAAAAACTGATAGCGAACGAAATCTAAGGGGGTGGTCATATGACGGCAGCGATTGATATAAGCGTGAAACTTCCCCTGGTAATTGATCAGAAAACAATCTATGCGATACTTCTGGCAGATCAGCCAAAACTTTTTTACCGAACCCGGGACCATTTCATCGACACGCGCTATGACCCTTCCTCCCAACCTGCTCTCCCGATCCATCTTGGCCTTATCTCGAAGGAAGACGATCTTGCGGAAGAGGAGGCACAACAGGTAGAGGCACAAAAACAGCAGGGAGAGATAAATCGTCAGGGTCACTGTGGATCTCGCCAAGAGGCACTCATTATTCGTTGACTCGCTAACTTTTATCCACGAATACAAATTAACGAATCTGCGAGCAACGAACTATTTGGGCTCACTCTTGGTCATTTCTCGAATCCGCTTAACATCCTCCGGAGTTTGCCTTTCTCCGAGACCCATGACCGTTATAAGCTCATTGGCCATCTCCGCCGCCACCTGGTCCTGGAGACTACCCTTGCCATCGGGGTCTGCCTTGAGAAAGACCATAATTTTCTCAGGTGAAACACCGGTCTGCTCAAGCCCGGCGAGAAACTCACCGTAACCTACTCGTCCACGCAGTTCACCGGCTCGAACCAGGAGGTTTTTACAGTCCTTGCAAATTTTCGACCAGAGGCCTGCTGGGCCCTTACAGTAACCGCATCGAGCCATAACTACGCATTCTGTATTAAATTCATCTCGATTCCTCTAGAGACCTGCTTAGAATCTTTTGAATGCCGGATGTCAGAGTCTCGTTGGAGGCTACTAGCCCGCGGAAAACAGGATCCGGCTGATTAAACCGGAGAGCCTTTCCATCCCTATCCACCACAACTCCCCCTGCCTCCTCCACGATCATGACGCCGGCACAGACATCCCACTCATGAATAGTATGAAAAGTCAGCGTCCCATCGCCCTTTCCCCCAGCAACCAGGGCCAATCGATAGGCGATACTTCCAATTTGATCCAGATGGTACAGACCCGCCAATAAACGAAACTTGCGGCTCGGCTCCGACCGACTCACCAAGAGATGAGCCCCTTTCGCCGCTCCACGTGGAGAGATCCTTATAGCACATTCATTGAGTGTCGCCCCAGCGCCTCTAACGGCCATAAAAAGCTGGTCGTTCACCGGGTTATACACCACGCCCAGTGCCGGACGCCCATCAATAACCAGACCGATAGAGACGGTAAACTGAGCGACATGCTGGATGAACTCCTTGGTCCCATCGATAGGATCTATGATCCAAACTCGAGACGCCTTGAGCCTTTTGAGATCGTCCTGACTCTCCTCCGAGAGCCATCCATCTTCGGGATAACGACCCATAATGACCTCTTTAATCCTTAGGTTTGCCTCCAAATCCGCAGTGGTTACAGGATGCCCCTTAAACTTTACCTCTATTCGATAATCCTTTCCGTAAAGGGCCATAATAGCTTCTCCCGCATCCCTGGCAGCCCTTTCAGCAGTTCTGAGTTCCTCTAAAAGACCGTTCTTGGTATCATCCATCATATTCCTTCCCTAGACATTAAACACTAGACCTTGGAGAATAAACAAGAGTCCCTTGGGGGTATTCATGCGTTACCTCGGTTTCT
>JAPUHZ010000215.1 GCA_027297485.1 Deltaproteobacteria bacterium | reverse complement strand
ACCTTTGGTGAACGGGGATTGCTTCACCTGTGGCGTCTGTCGGGAGAGAATAAAAGGCTGGGCGAAAAAAACTTTCGTCTCCATCGCGAAAACGAGATCCTCCGGGATAAAATTAACCGCCTTCACCATGACAATCGGTACCTGGAAAAAATCGCCCGAGAAGACCTGGGCTTAGTCTGGCCAGGAGAAATCGTTTACCAATTTGTTTCCTCAGGGTCAAAAGAAAAGAGGGCCGAGCCCCTCAAGGAGACCCCTCCCCAACCTCTCCCGTCATGGGCACAAAGATTACGCCGGTGATGGTTTCCACGTGACGTTTGCCCTTTACTTTTGTTGCCCGAACCAGTCTCTGTGTCTTATGAGTCTCGCCCAGGGGCATGACCAAGCGCCCCCCTCTCTGGAGCTGGTTCCATAAGGGAGCTGGTATCTTTTCCGTAGAGGCAGTGACCACGATAGCGTCAAATGGTCCCTTTTCTTCCCATCCGAAAAATCCATCTCCGGTCTTTACCTGAACGTTCCCGTAGCCTAGCCGCAGGAGTCTTTCCTCAGCCTTGGCGGCGAGGGAGGGAATAATTTCGATCGTGTAGACCTCCCTCGCCAACTGGCTCAAAACCGCTGCTTGATAGCCCGAGCCTGTCCCCACCTCCAAGACCCTTTCGTTCCCTTTGAGTTTTAAAAGTTCGGTCATCAGTGCCACCACGTAGGGTTGAGAAATGGTTTGTCCCTTTCCGATGGGTACCGGGCGATCCTGGTAGGCTTGGGATCGATGTCTCCGTGGAACAAAGAGGTGACGTGGTACGAGAGACATCGCCTCGAGGACTCGGGGATCTTTGATGCCTCGCCCACGCAGATCTCTTTCCACCATCCGCTTGCGAGGTTCGGCGAAGCCATCTTGGGCTTCCTGTGCATGGACGGGGAATTGGGTGAGCATAAGAAGTGGCAAAATGGCCAAGCTACGGGGAATCATAATGTTTCCAAATGAAGAACCACCACGGATTATCAATAAACAAGGATTAAGGATTGCCGGCGGACTGTCAAGGAAGGCCGGCTTGCGCCCTCTCTATGAGGGGATTGAGATTATGGGCAGGAAAGAGTATTTTGAGAGATCTGAGGTGTTTGTCATCCCGTGTTCGACGTGAGCGGGCGTAATTCAGCGGTAGAATGCCAGCTTCCCAAGCTGGACGTCGCCGGTTCGACCCCGGTCGCCCGCTCCAAACATTCTTCTCGAACCAACTAGCCTCAAAGGCGTTCCCTAAACAGCGAACACGAGCTCACGATTACCTTTCTGGCGTGCAAGTTTGCGTTGAGAGCCATGCTGGAGAGTGGCTCAGGAAGCATCGTTAACATCTCATCCGGGGCAACGACGGATAGCCTCGCAGATATGTGAACGCTCTCCAGAAGGGATTTTTCTGAGACGGTTCACACGGCCGGAGGACACCGCCTACTATGCACCGTACCTAGCGTCCGACGAGGCAAGCTACGCCACGGGCCAGGTGTTCATCGTGGATGGTGGGAATGCGGTGCGTTGAGTTTCTTCACACCGATTGACAAGGGTGCGAGCGGCTAGCGGATAATCAGGACGGGGTCTCCGGAGTGGTGAACCACGCGTTCCGTGACATTGCCTAAAATCCACCGGCCAATCCCCGACCAGCCATGGGTACAGATGGCGATAAGGTTGTCGGGTGTTTTGCGTGCCAGGTCTATGATCTCTCCTGCCGCTTCTCCCTCAAGCAGTAAGTACGAAACCTTCAGTCCTTTTGCCTGCAGCTCTTTCACCCTCGCCTCGAGGTAGGTTTGTGTCTCTTTAATAATTTCTTTCGCAATCTGCTGGAAAGCGGGGTCGCTTTCTTGCTCCACAAAGGCGGCCCTCGGCGCAGCAGGGGCGCGTACCAAGACCACTTCCATCATGATCTTCGTGGCCAGCTCCACTACGTGGGGCAATGCCTTTTCCGCAAAGGGGGAGCCGTCCAGAGGGACGAGAACCTTGCTGAGGGTTGCCTCACCGCTGGTTTTGCTATCCGTTTCCCCCCGCAAAAACAGGAGCGGGCTGGTTGTGGCGTGCAGGACTTTGTCGGCCACACTTCCCATCATCCAGCGTTGAATCCCCGAGCGGCCACGTGTGGACATAGTAATGAGGGTATCCGGTTGCATGGAAACCTTGTCGACGATAACATCCGCTGGATTGCCGATCTCGACGGAAGAGATGACTGATTTTGGTTCCCTGAATGAGGTGGCTACACGATTCAAATAATCCAAGTTAGCCTTCTGTGGATCGGTCTGCCCTTTGGCCGATAGGAGACTGGGCTCGATAGCTGCCAACAGCTCCACTGGAGCTTTGAGGGCGTCAGCAATAGTTCGGGCATAGGGTAAGATCGTTTCGGATAACTGCGATCCGTCCAGGGGTACTAGTATCTTTGAGTACATTGTGTTCCCCAAATAGTGATCATCAGGGGAGGTATACCACATGGGAAAAGGACGTCAAAGAGGCGTCATTATACCGATCAAAGAGAACGAGGCATCGATTTCATGGCACCTAACTAGTACTGGACGCGAGCAAACCAAATAGAGTAAAAAGAAGAGGAGGGCCGGGTTGATGCCTCTGATCGTTAAGTGTCCCCAGTGTAAGGCGGAAGTAACCTGGGACAATAATCCCCATCGTCCTTTTTGTTCTGAGCGGTGCCAGTTGATCGATCTCGGAGCGTGGGCAGATGAAAGGTACCGAATTCCGGGAGGGATTCTGGAGGACGAGTCAGATCCAAAGGACGATGATTCCGATGAAAATCTCAACTAGTCAGTTCTAGCCTGATGAGCATTCACCCCACTGCCGTTATTGATTCCCGTGCAGAGATTCACCCAGAAGCGGAGATTGGTCCCTATGTGGTGGTGGAAGGACCGGTCAGGATTGGGCGTGGGACTCGCGTGATGCCCCACGCCACTCTCATGGGACATACGGAGATTGGAGAGGAGAACGAGATCCATCCGGGGGTCGTTTTGGGCGATGCCCCGCAGGATACGGCCTATCAAGGGGAGGTGAGCTATCTCAAAATTGGGAGCCGTAATATCATTCGGGAGTATGTCCAGATACACCGTGGGACAAAAACGGGATCGTCCACAGTCATTGGTGACCAGA
>JAPUHZ010000214.1 GCA_027297485.1 Deltaproteobacteria bacterium | reverse complement strand
CGCGGGGAACCAAGGAGCGAAGAACAGGACATGATAACTGCCATTCGCCGCAGCCCCGGCCTGGGAGATGAGCTGGTCCGGAGAGGATGATCCACCCGTCGTGACGATCGTGTGATTGAGGCGCTGCTCCTTTGCCTGCCTGAGAACGAGGGTGATCTGCTCGACACCCGTCGTCAGAAACAAGGTGTCCCCGCCTGATGCCTTGATCTTCGCGAGTTGGGCACTCAGGTCCTGGTCCTTGGCACCCATGGTCTCCACGACTCCCACCTTGATGCCCTGCTGCTCGAGCATCTTGCTGAACTTGTCGGCCGCCCCGCGGCCCCAGTCGTTGTTCACGACCAGGAAGTCGGCCTTCTTGGTTTTAAAATTATTCATGTGCTTGGCCATTGCAGCCGCTTCCATAGTTGAGGTCGGGCTGATGCGGAAGATCCAGGGGTTTCCCGAAGTGGTGATCTTGCCTGAGGAGGATGTCTCCACTACCATCGGTATACCGTACTCGATCAGCTTCGGCATGACGGCCAGGGTATAAGTGGAGCTCCAAGCGCCCATCATAACAGGGACCTTGTCACGAACGATTAGCTTCTCGGCGGCCGCAACCGCCTCCTTCGGATTGCTCTTGTTATCCTCGATAATGAGCTGGACTTTCTTTCCGAGGATTCCGCCCTTTTCGTTCAGCCACGTCTCGGCGATCTTCGCCCCCTGAACCACGTAGTTTCCGGAGGCTGCAACCGCGCCGGTTAGCGGCTGGGTGACTCCGATCTTTATTACCTCTGCGGCATTAGCCAGGACCGGCGCAGCAACGAGACTCACTCCCGCGAGAAACAAAACCACATGTCTTAGCAACTGTTTCATCTCACTTCCTCCTTTTGAACCATAGCAGCTTGTACTATCCAATAATGAGGTGCTGTGTCAACTGTCTAGTCATCGATGACACATTAGCTGTAATTAGTTGGTAACCCTGTGCTCATGCAACTGTAAGTCCAACGGTCTATCGATCCTTCCAAACCGGCGCGCGCTTCTCGGAAAATGCGCGTGGACCTTCCTTGCAGTCATCAGTCGTTGCGATCAAAGCCGATAAATCCGCCTCCAACCTCAGCCCTTGCTCTAATGAAATCTCTGTCCCCTTATATATGGCTTCCTTTACATAGCGAACCGCCAGCGGTGCACCTTTGAGAATAGATTTGGCGAAGCGCTCTACCCCGGCCAGCAGCTCTTCAGGAGGCAGAATGGAATTAACAAGACCAATTCTATGTGCTTCCCTGCCGTCCACCGGATTACCAGAGATGCACATCTCCAGTGCCTTGGAGATTCCAATCAGGCGCGACAGCCGCTGCGTTCCCCCTGAGCCGGGAATCATCCCCAAGCGCACCTCGGTCAGGCCAAGCTTGGAATCCTCAGTAGCAAAACGGAGATCACAGGCGAGGGCAATCTCAAGGCCTCCTCCGAGAGCGTAGCCGCGAATGGCCGCAATCGTCGGTTTGCTCATACTTGCAATAGCCTGTGTATGCGTGTGAAATCCCGGTACGGTCTTTAGACGTCTTCTCTCGAGCAAGGACGGGGCTCGGCCACTAGCTCTTTCTTTCAGATCCATCCCACTCGAAAAGGCCTTTTCTCCCGCCCCTGTAAAGACGAGAACCCTAACGTCGTTATTGTTCTCCGCTCCGCGCACGATCTCTATGAGCTCTGCGCTCATCTCCTGGCTGATAGCATTCATCACTTCCATTCGATTAAGCGTGACCCAGCCAATCTGCTCCCGAACTTCATAAATGACCGTTTGGTTGTCCATCTCGTGCCTCTTCTGCGAATGCTAACTTGCCACTTCAAAAACCGGCAATTTGATCTCCGGATTGTCCGTATCCTGAAAGGTAACTGTTACCCGTGTGCCAATCTTTACCTTTTCCATGTCCTTTTCCATAATCCTACTTTGCATAAGCACCCCTTCTTCGAGGATAATGTCTGCGTAGCAGATAGGGACCTCTTCCTTGAAGGCGGGATTACGCGGGACCCTGACCAGGGTGAAGCTATGAACCTCGCCCCGGCCGCTCGCAGGGATCCAGTCGAGATCCGTACTGAAGCACCTGGTGCAGACCGGCCGGGGGAAAAACTGACGGTGAGCGCATTTTTGACATTTTTGTAAGAGGAGCTTCCCTTCGGCTGCCCCTTGCCAGAACCTCCGGTCGATACTGTTAACCTTCGGTAGGCTTTTTCCCGCCATCACGCCCTCCTTTCCATGACCAGCCCGCCCGTACAGGTTAGATTCCGTCCGTAGGCGAGCCATCCAATCCCTGTCACCAGTGCCCTTTCGGCTTTTGCCACCTGTCTGGGTCCGGCTTCACCGCGGAGCTGCCGCAGGGCCTCGACGATATGAAGGTAACCACCGGCCAAACCGGCCTGTCCCACCGACAGTTGTCCGCCACCGGTATTGACAGGGAAATCTCCTTTAAAGCCCATGTCGTGAGAGTCGACAAATTTCCCTCCCTCTCCCTTTGTGCAGTAGCCCAGGTCTTCAATCTGGATCATGACAGCGATCGGATAGTCGTCATAGATTTCAAAGAGATCTATCTGATCCCTCTTGACCTCGGAGAAAAGCCTATCGCCCACAATCTTCATGCCGGTCGTTGTCTTGTCGGGCAGCATGTTGCCGACCTGGTAGTTAACCTTTTCCGCATCGGTGACCAGGTAAACCAGTTTATCCGTGATTTTTTTTGCTCGCTCCTCTGAAGTGACCACGACACACTCTGCACCGGAGCATGGCATCACACAGTCGAACAATCGTATCGGATCAGAAATCATGCGTGAGTTGATATAGTCCTCTAGATTCATGGGCTTGCGCAAAAGCGCCTGAGGATTCATGCTTGCATTCATTCTCTGGCTTACAGCGATCTTACCGATTTGCTCCAAACCGGTGCCATACGCTTCCATGTGGCGCCGCTGCACCAGGGCAAAGAGGCTGTTGGGCCCGCCATACCCGAAGACGTCCACATAGTTGGACCTTTGATATTCGAGAACCCTCTGATGGGTGACGCTTCTGTCAAACGTGTTGCCGCCGACCAGAACAGCAACATCGACGTGCCCCGCTTCGATGGCGTCTGCGGCCCGCCTGAGTCCCATAACACCGCCCGCCCCTCCATAGTCGGCGTTCAACACCCAGTCGAGCTCCAGCCCAAGCTGCTCGGCGACATAGGGAGAATTGTCAGGACTGGCCTGGGTCGTCAATGCGAACCCCTGAATATCTTTCTTTTCAAGACCGGTCTGTTCCAAAGCTCGGTTGATGGCTTCAGAGTAAAACCCGAGGAGCGGTTTTTCTGATTTCCGGGAGTACTCTGTCGAGCCGTAACCTACCAGACATACCTTTTTCCTTCGCATCAGCTTGTTCCTT
>JAPUHZ010000213.1 GCA_027297485.1 Deltaproteobacteria bacterium | reverse complement strand
ATCGAGATCACCAACTTCGGATTCATTGAACGACGTTGCGCGGAGCTTGGAGGGAACAGCCTTTGTCGCTTTTGATACTTGTTATTCCCCGGTGCTTGCGTCGGGGTCGCTGACTGAAGGGAAAGTTTGAAAACCTCTGGTTTTCATAGTTTGAGAGCTGAGGGAAAAGACCGGATCGGCAGCAAGCTACCTCCAACAATTAGATATGCGATACGAAGTGTAGGAGGTAGCTTGCTGCCGAACAGAATACCAAAGATGTCCGCTCAGTCTTTGCGAAGTAAGGAGAATGAATGGTTGAAGGCTGACAATTGACGCCATGTTTGTGCCTTTCATACCCTGTGGTCTCTGCCACAGGGTCTTGATTACCCCGCTGCTTGCGGCGGGGATCTTTATTCAGAAATCGAAAAATCTCGTCGGACAGACCGGCGAGCCGATTGGTCGCGCGCTCTATTCGAGCCTGCGACAGAAAAAAGCTTGTCTGCCACCTTCTATCCACCTTGTTTTGAACCGTGATGGGCTTCATCCAAGAGTTTTCAGTGCCTTGCGCCTCCTTGCCTTACTCCAAAGGTGCTCAAGTAACCAGTCTTGCCCTTCCCCAATAAACCCCGGCAAAAAGCGATTTTCAATCAGTAAACTGATACCCTAGATATGAAACGACGTGAATTCTTAAAAATGTCCGTTGGCGGTTCTGTCTCTGCTTTGGCCGCGACCCTGGTCTGGCCGAATACGTCATTGGCCGAGTCCCACGAAAAGGCCCGCAGCCTCAACCTCAAAATTACCGACGTTCGAACTTTCGTGATGAACGCGGGAGGCGATGAGAACTACGTGTTCGTCAAGATTTACACAAACCAGGGCATCACGGGACTTGGCGAAGGAACGTTCCCGTCGAAGGGCTTGACCATGAGTCACGCTATCCTCGAGCACAAACGCTACCTAGTGGGCCAGGATCCAACGGAGATTGAAAGGCACTGGCAGGGCATGTTCAGAGGGCCCCGCTATCGGGGCGGCCCTGTGCTCATGTCGGCCATCAGCGCCATCGATATTGCTCTCTGGGATATCTTCGGCAAGGCGGTGGGTCTGCCCGTTTGGCAGCTGTTGGGTGGCAAGGCTCGTGATGTGGTCCGCGTCTATCCAAAGCCCGGTTGGGGAAATACGCCGGAGGAAATGGGCGAATTATGGTTGGCGGCCAAGGAAAAAGGCTGGACGGCGGGCAAGAGTGGGTTTCTCAACCCGGAGAATGGAATCCTTTATCCGAAACCGGCCATTGAGGATTCTGTTGCCCGCATCCGGGCGATCCGCGAAGCGGTCGGTCCGGAGTTCGATATCTGCATCGACCTCCACGGCAAGCCGACGATGCCGATGGCTCTCGATTTCTGCAAGCAGATCGAAGAGTACCGTCCGTTTTTTGTAGAAGAGGCCACCCAGGCCGAAGACTTGGGGGAACTCGCTCATTTGAGAGCGCATACTTCGGTGCCCCTGGCCACGGGAGAACGCCTCTTTACCAAATACGAGTTCAGCGAGATCTGTGCCCGGCACCTGGTCGATTACGTCCAGCCGGATGTCATCCATTGCGGCGGCATAACCGAGATGCGAAAGATCGCGTCCTTGGCCGACGCATTTCGAATCGAGATCCTTCCCCATAACCCGAATAGCCGGGTCTGCACTTTTGCCTCTCTCCACTTCTGCATGGCCACGCCGAACGCAACCCTACTTGAGATCAGCGGCTCGGAGCGGCCGGTGTGGGACGATCTCTTCTTTGGTGCCGCCGTCACCTATGTGGACGGATTCGCCCAGCCCCCGGACCGCCCGGGACTTGGCATCGATCTGGACGAGAAAGTCGCCGCCAAGTCGCCCTACCAGGAAAAAGACTGGCACGGTCCCAGATTCTCCGACGGCGCCATCACCGACCGGTAACTATCGATTCGAGAGGAGGGGTCCAGACATCTCGGGAGAGCTGTGATTTGACCGGAAGTAGCGAAAAGTGGCATTCCTTGATTTTGCGCTAAGAGTCCAAGGTAATGAAGATCCAAAATACGAGGAAAGAACAATGGAATAATGAGAGAATTGCATTCAAGCCATGGCAGTAGGTTTGTACAAGCGATTCATATATCAAGATTCGAGGAGCGAAGCTTTTAATCCACCACGGTTCGGATTACGCCTTCGTCTCCTGACCTCACTCCTGTATTCGGTATATAAATACACGTTTTCAATTCGAGCAGATCCTCTTACAGGTTCAGCAATGCCCAGGCAGGATCTTCGACATCCTGAATCTTGCGCAACATCTTGGAATGCGCCAACTGGTAACAATATGGATACAATCCTACTCGGCTGCGCGAACCTCCGCTATGCATGAGCTCTGCTCATCATTCGCACTTGCAACCCTGAAATACCTGTGATAATCAAGATAATATATATATGTACGCATAATAGTAAGACGGTGGCTGGTATTGAAAGGTTTGATCTCACCGCTTCGTTTTACTTCATCTTATTACCTTTCATAGAACCTGACTCCTCTTTCCTTCTATGAAATATCCCTCCCTAAAAGATGTGGACTTCGACGCGATCATCGCCGCCGTCGGACCGGCTCGAGGTGTACAGTACAACAAGCCCCACGTCTATCCGATGGCCGCACCGATGTTTGTCAAGCGGCCCGGTGTCGAACGCGAACGGCCGCCAGATGGTCCAGTTGAGGTTTACGTGCATGTTCCCTTTTGCAATTACAAGTGCAGCTTTTGTACTTACGCAACGCGACAGGGATCCCGTACCGAACAAATGGCAACGTATGTGCAAGCCTTAGAGAAAGAGATGCAGTGGATTGAGCCCAAGACGCAGCTAATGGAGCTTTATATCGGCGGCGGAACACCGACTGCACTCCCACCATCGCTGCTTGACGATTTACTTAGTGCGGTGTGGCAACGGGTCCGGTCTCCCCGTGGAACAGTGCATACCGTTGAATGTTCGCCTGAATCCATCACGCCCGATCACGTTCAGGTGTTTAAGCAACAACAGATTGAGCGCGTCAGCATGGGCATCCAAAGTCTGGATGATCAAGTTCTGAAACGCTTGCATCGGCATCACAGTGGGCAAGAATCATTGGCAGCTTGCGATTTGCTTATCTCCAACGGGCTGATGCTGAATGTCGATTTGATTTACGGGCTTCCGGGACAAACGGAAGAGAGCTTCGTCCGCGACTTTCAAATTGTAGCGGCACATGGGGTACACTCAGTGACTGTCTACAACCTGCGCGTCAACGAAAACACACCGGTTGCCAACAAACTGGAGAAAGATGAACGATTGAGTTTGGAGAGGCTGGTGAGATGGCGCGCTTTAATCCGCGCTGTCGCGGTAGGGGCCGGATTCAAGCAGACGCGCTGGCATACGTTCGTCCGTGAGCGTCCCGAAGAAGATGCTCATCATCCGGCTCGACGATTTGAAAATTTTCCGGCTATTGGCAACCAAATAGGCATCGGCATGAGTGCTCGCTCGCGCCTCGGTTCAACCGTCTACCGTAACCATCCGCGGATCCAACCCTATCTGCAACGGATCGATGAAGATCAGAGTCCTGTCGAGGAGGTATTTGTACTAAACGAGGCGGATCGAAAGGCTCTCTTTATCGGGCAATACCTGGGCAACGGCAGGCCACTTGATCGAGGCCAA
>JAPUHZ010000212.1 GCA_027297485.1 Deltaproteobacteria bacterium | reverse complement strand
TAAGGAGTTCATTAGTAAGGTGTCATCAGGCGACCGAGGGGCGAGTCCTGGAGAGCGCGGGCACAGGGACGTGAAGGTTGCGTTCTGGCCCGGGCGGTGGGAATAGCCACCCTTGGAGAGGACGGGGGGTGGTCTACAAGGCAGAGGCCCATTGGCCGCGCCTGGAAGGGCTCGACCCGAGGGCCGCCCGTTATTAGGGAACGTAGGCCTGTCAAGATACTTATGAACTCATTATTAATTACTAACTCCTGACGATACTTTTTGATGAGCATGGATTCCCAGCAGATCGCTCCTACGAGAACAGAAGAGGATTTGAAGTATGAGGTTAACCTCCGGCCCCGTGCCTTCGAAGAATATCTGGGGCAGGAACAGGTTAAGGAGAATCTCAAAGTAGCCATTGCTGCCGCGCAGGGACGCAAGGATGTCTTGGACCATCTCCTCTTCCACGGGCCGCCCGGTTTGGGAAAGACATCTCTGGCCTACATCATTTCCCGGGAGATGGGGGTGAATATCAGGGCGACCTCTGGGCCGGTCGTCGAAAGGCCCGGAGATCTCGCAGCCTTGCTGACAAATTTAGAGGAAGGGGATATCCTCTTTATCGACGAGATTCACCGGCTAAACCATGTGGTGGAAGAGGTCCTCTACCCGGCCATGGAGGACTATCAGATCGATATTATGATCGGCCAGGGTCCATCGGCCAGATCCATCAAGTTGGACCTGAAGCGCTTCACGCTGATTGGGGCAACGACACGTTCCGGACTCCTTACCTCTCCGTTACGGAATCGCTTTGGGGCCACCTTTCGCCTGGACTTTTACTCTCCAGAGATATTAGCCCAGATTCTTAACCGCTCCGCTTCGATTCTGGGCGTGGCAGGGGACCAAGAGGGGATAGCAGAGATTGCCCGTCGCTCCCGTGGAACCCCGAGGATTGCCAACCGTCTGCTGCGGAGGGTGCGGGACTATGCCCAGGTCAAGGCAGAGGGGGCCATCACGAAGCAGGTTACCGAAGAGGCTTTACAGATGTTAGAAGTAGATCCTAAGGGTTTTGATAAAATGGACACTTTGCTCCTCCTTACCTTGATTGATAAGTTCGCCGGGGGTCCTGTGGGGGTGGAAACCTTGGCGGCTGCTATTGGCGAGGAGAAGGACACGATTGAGGATGTTTATGAACCCTTTTTAATCCAGTCTGGATTTTTGCACCGTACCCCTAGAGGCCGGGTGGCTACCCCTCTAGCCTATGAGCATTTTGGCCGTAAGAAAGGGGTGGGCCTCGCCGGTAGCTCCAAGAAACAGGAAAGTCTATTTTAGGGATGTGGTCAGTTTGGGTAAAGGACTTATCTTCTTTGGGATCCTGTTGGTCATCTTGGGGGTTATCTTTTCCGTCGGGGGAAAAATTCCCTGGTTAGGCCAGCTCCCAGGAGATATTTATATCCAGAGAGGACGTTTCACTTTATACCTCCCCCTGACGACTTGCGTGCTCGCAAGCCTAATTGTAACCCTTGTCCTTTATCTCTTTAGGAGGTAAAATCCGCTTGGTTTTTTGACCTCTTAGCTGCTAGGGAGCATGGGACCATCAGAGACAGCCATATGGAAACGTCAAGGGCATTAGAAGATAGCCTCAGACGGGAAGAGGCCAAACGAAGAAAGCGGGAAGGGTTGGTGATTCTTATCACCACCCTCATGGTGCTGCTTTTCGCCTTTTTCGAGGTCAAGCTTCCTGAGGTAGCGAGCAAATACTCGCTGAGCAACAATATCGCATTTTTCCTCCTTCTGAACATCAATATAGTTTTACTTGTCCTTCTGGTATTCCTTGTGGTCCGAAATATTGTCAAGCTTCTCTTTGAGAGAAGATGGCGGATTCTCGGTTCTCGCCTGCGGGTCCGTCTAGTCTTGGCCTTCGTCGGTGTCTCCTTGATTCCCACACTGTTACTTTTTTTTATTGCAGGGGGTTTTTTGACGCGCCCATTTGAAAGGTGGTTGGATGTTCAAGTAGAGAATGCCCTCCAGGGGTCTCTGGAGATCGCCCAAACGTACTATCAGAATTCCGCCAATAATGCCCTCTTCTATGCCCTCCAGCTGAGTCAGAGCATTACGCAAGGGGACCTATTTGACTCAAAGCACATCGGGTATCTCAAGGAGTTTATCGAGGCCAAACAACGGGAGTACAATCTTGGGACAGTTGAGGTCTATACTCCCGATCGCCAGATGCTCGTGGCGGCCGTCAATGATAAAGTCCCCACCGGAGTGACAGTTAAACCCGATTCTAACTTTCTTAATCGCGCCCTGCGGGGCTTGGAGGTTACGCGGACTCAGGCCCAAGGTGAGGCGGATATTATCCGGGGAGGGGTTCCTGTCTACAGCAGTGACCGCAGAATTTTGGGAGTGGTGATTGTAGATTACTATGTGCCCAAAAGCATCACGAAGCGAGCCCTTCAGATTTCGCGCTCTTACCAAGAGTACATGAATATGACGATCCTTAACAAAGAAGCCAAGACCAACTCTTTCCTGATCCTGCTCCTAATCACTCTCTTGGTTATCTTTTTAGTGACGTGGTCTGGCCTCTATCTGGCCAAAGGGATTACGGGTCCTATCCAGAAGCTTGCAGAGGGGACCCATGAAGTCGCCCACGGGAACTGGGACTATCAGATCGAAGCGGGTGGAGATGACGAGATTGGAACCCTGGTCGATTCATTCAACCAGATGACACGTGACTTAAAGCAGATCAATCTGGAGCTTGAACGGAGGGGGAGATACATGGAAACCCTCCTGGCTAATATCGCGGCGGGGGTGATCTCTGTGGATCCGTCGGGAAAGATCACCACGATGAATAAGGCTGCGGTGCAGATGTTAGGCGTCCAGGCGGAACAAGCAGTGGGAAAGCATCATGGGGAGGTTTTTCAGTCGGAGAACCTCCAAGTCATGCGAGAGATCATGGAGCATGTCAAGGGACGTGTGATTGTCGAGCGCGAGGTAAAGATACCACTCCCTGATCAGATGCTTACTGTTATGGTAACCGCAGCTACCCTGAAAGACGAGGAAGAAAAGATCCTGGGGGTCATGGTTTTTCTGGAGGATATTACCCAGATCCAGAAGGTTCAAAGGATGGAGGCGTGGCGTGAGGTGGCTCGAAGGATCGCCCACGAGATCAAGAATCCCTTAACCCCGATCCAGCTTTCCGCTGAGCGGCTGAGGAAACGTTATGCGAAACTGCTGCGTGGGGATGGGGCTATTTTAGACAAGTGCACCTCGACGATCATCCAGCAGGTGGAAGAGCTTAAAAACCTGGTGAATGAGTTCTCTCAATTTGCCCGCCTCCCTGCTGCCGAACTAACCCCGAGTGATTTTAACGAGGTGGTTAAAGAGGCTCTCTTTCTGTTTAAGGAAGGGCACAAGGGAATTAATTTTCAGTTTCATAGGGGGGATCTTCCGTTGCTCGAATTGGACCGAGACCAAATCAAACGGGCCTTGATTAACCTTTTGGATAATGCGGTGGCTGCAGTGGAGGAAAAAGGAGAGGTTAAGATCTCCACAGCCTATGATCCTTCCTTGGGAATCGTGCAGTTGGAAGTGGCAGATGATGGCTGTGGTTTAGCCCCGGACTTGAGGGCGAGGATCTTTGAACCCTACTTTTCCACCAAAAAGGATGGGACCGGTTTGGGGTTGGCGATAGTCAGCACCATCGTGGCAGATCATCGGGGCTATATTCGGGTACGCCCTAACGAGCCTAGAGGCACTAAATTTATCATTGAATTGCCGGCGCGGGAACATGTAGATTTTCAAGAGATAAAGAATAAGGCAGTCTTTTCTTAGCAAAAGCGACTTGGAAGGGGCAGAGAGAGATCCATGAAAAAAACGATTCTCGTGGTAGATGACGAGGATGGGATTCGCGAATCTGTCCGGGAGATCCTGAGCGATGAGGGCTACCGGGTCATCGAGGCATCCGATGGGACCAGAGTCCCGGATCTGATCCGCAAGGAGCATCCCAGTCTCGTTCTTCTGGATATATGGATGCCCCAGGTAGATGGGATCGGGCTTCTGAGAGAGATCAAGAAACAGGAGCCAGAAATCAAGGTGGTTATGATTTCGGGCCATGGAAATATCGATACGGCAGTCACGGCCACCAAATTCGGGGCCTTTGATTTCATCGAAAAACCCCTCTCCCTGGATGGTTTACTGGTGACGGTTCGTCGTGCCCTTGGGGAGTCTCCTGCCGTGGAAAGAGAAAGTAGGAAGCCAAAATCAGGAAATGGCAGGCGCCGCATTCGAACCTCAATATCCCGAAAAAATCCGAGGTGGGTCCTGAAGCAGAAGACCCTCAAAAAGAGTGTGGTCATTTCTGGTCAGGGGCTCCATTCAGGCATTAAGACCGGCGTTATCCTCCATCCACTACCGCCCAATAGCGGAATCCATTTTAGCGGAATCTCAGCCGATGCAACCGTCCCTGCTCATCTGGATTATGTGGGATCAACAGGCTATGCCACCTCTCTTCGGGGCAAAGGGATTGTGGCCGGGACCGTAGAACATTTTCTGGCTGTGCTGCACAGTTATGGAATCAACAATTTGCTGGTGAAGATGCAGGGCGAGATCCCTATTATGGATGGCTCCGCGCTGGAGTTTTGTAATCTGATAGAGGAGGCGGGAATCCAGGAAGAGGAAGAGGAGTGTTCTGAGATCGTTGTCGATCGACCCTATCGAGTCGGCTTGAAAGAGGGGGGGACGATCAGCGTAGAGCCCGCAGATACCTTTGGGGTTCAATATACCTTGAACTACCCGAAGCCCGTAGGAATCCAGAAATATGCCTATACTTTTAAAGGTTCGGAGTTCTTTAAAAAGGAGATCGCCCCGGCAAGGACCTTTGGATTTCTGAAGGATATTGAGAAGCTAGAAAAGCTGGGTCTGGTGAATGGAGGCAGACTCAGCAATTGTATTCTGATTGACGACGAGAAGGTTATCAACACGGAGCTTCGATTCTCCGATGAGTTCGCACGCCACAAGATTCTGGATATCGTGGGCGACTTTTATCTCTTGGGGCGACCTATCCGAGGCATGGTTACGGCTTACATGACTGGCCATACGGACAATATTGCCTTATTGCGAGAAATCAGAAAGGGGATGGCACTATAAGTGCCTTCGTCTCGATCATGGCCTCTTCAGAGTTTTTCCCCCGTCTCTTCACCGTGGATGAAGCCAATGCACTCCTTCTGTCTCTGCGCCCTCTGATGAAGCAGATCTTTCACAACCTGGACTTCTTGAAAAAGAATAGTGAGACAGTTATCCGCAGAGAGCGGCTTTCCCCCAGCAACCCGGGGCTGATGGAGCGCCTGCAGGAAAATGAGGCAATTGCGCGTCTGATCCAGGAGGTAAAGGGTTTGGTAGAGGAGATCAATAGCCACGGTTGTGTGTGTAAGGGTGTCGAGCAGGGATTGGTCGATTTTCCCTGCCTTTTGGGAGGGGAGATTGTATTTCTCTGTTGGCGCTACGATGAGGAGAGCGTAATTTTTTGGCATCACGTAGAGGGTGGGTTTGCCGGACGTAGACCTTTGCTTGACACTGATGAAGCTGAAGGAGGCGGGAGCATCATCTATCATTAAATAGCCCCATTAAACTCGACTAAGCAACAATAACAAGGAACTCCCGTCTCCTTTTCTTCAAACATCTGTTTTCATGGAACTGGTCCTGCCGTTGCGTCAGTCATCACACGGCATATTCTTCAACTATAACAAGAGGTTAATATAAACCGTCAAAGATGAAAGCTGACAAGGTCAAAGACTTGGCTTCTCTGTCAACGGGGATCAAAGAGGAGGCGCAGCGGCTCGGATTCGCCTTGGTTGGGATCTCGCCGGTAGAAGTCCCTCCGCACGAAGAGTCCTTTGCCAAGTGGCTAAGAAAAGGGTTGGGAGGAGAGCTGGGCTACCTCAAACGGACCGAGGAGCTACGCCGGGATCCCAGAAAACTGGTTCCCTGGGCTGCCTCAGTTGTCTCAGTGGGGATGAACTACAATACCCCGATGCCCAGACCAGCAGCGCAGGATGGGGTAAGGGGTTGGATCTCCCGTTATGCCTGGGGAGACGACTATCATGGTCTTATAAAGCAAAGACTGGAGTCCCTTCTAGATAAAGTCAGAGGGTTCTACCCCGACCGTGTAGAGGGAAGGGCTTTTGTCGATTCAGGACCGGTGCTGGAGAGAGATTTTGCCGGGGTTGCCGGGATGGGTTGGATCGGCAAAAACACCCAGCTCATTTCTCCTCGGCTTGGTTCATGGTTCTTTCTGGGAGAGCTATTTTTAAGTATGGAGTTGGTCTATGATCGTCCGATCAGGGACCGGTGCGGTCAGTGCGATCTTTGCCTGAAGGCATGTCCGACTGGGGCTTTCATCGGTCCCTATATACTTGATGCCCGCCGCTGTATTTCCTATCTCACCATTGAGCTTAAAGGGGCTATTCCACTCCATCTCCGACCTCTTGTGGGCAACCACATCTTTGGCTGCGATATCTGCCAAGAGGTTTGTCCCTACAATGTTAAGGCCGGTCAAACCGGCGAGGAGGCGTTTAACCCTCGGGAGGGTCTCTACGCCCCAGAGCTGGTGCCTCTGTTATCCCTCACTGAGGAGGAGTTTCGCCGTCGTTTTCGTGGCAGTCCTATCCTCAGGGCCAAGCGCCGCGGGTTTCTAAGGAATGTGGCAGTGGCCTTGGGGAACCTTAAGAGCCCCGAGGCTGTCCCTGCCTTGATTCAGGCGCTTGAAGATCATGAGCCTCTTGTGCGGAGCCATGTGGCCTGGGCCTTAGGACAGATAGGATCTTCCGAGTCGTTAGAGGCCCTTGGAAAGCGTTTAGTAGTTGAATCGGAACTTGAGGTGAGGGGGGAGATTAAAGAGGCAATGAAGCTGAAGAATCCCGGATCAGGAGTCTGAATTCTTTGCCTGATGTGCGAAGAATTGGAGATGGTACAAAGTAGAATTAGAAAATTACCATGCTGGAAGGGGGTGAGGTCACTTCTTTTAGTATCGTCATCAGGTCGGGTGGTATCTTGGTTATCTGTCCTTCCCGATCTACACAGCCGTGCTTGGTCCAGCCGGCGGCGATGAGGAGTTCGTCTTTTTGCCGGTAGAGTTTGTAGGTAGTTAGCATAGTAGGCCACGCCCACCTGGTCCGTGTCGCCGTAAATAATCCGATAGGGAGTAAGATTTTTTGGCCACGCTGTTTTTGTGAAGGTTGTCGGTAACGAAAAGCTAAAGAAAGTTGGCGACAGGGATTAGGAGCGGTAAAAATCCCACCGGTCCCGGCTTGTCACCTCTAGGTTGAGAGATTCCTCTTCTCTCAAAATGCGAAAGCAGATGCGCTCTCCCGCTCTCTTTTTCCAGATCTCGCGGTAGAGGTCGGGACGGGAGCTGACCTCCTTTCTTTCTACTCCAATGATAATGTCCCCTTCCTGCAGTCCGCTCATTTCAGCAGGTCCCCCGGGTACCACTCCGGCAATCACAATATGGCCTGCAAGGGGCTTGGGGTAAAAACCCAGCCATGGTCGCTGGGGGCGGCTCCGTACCCGTCCGTGATGTTTCAGCTCCTGCTCATGTTGCACATAATATTCAATGGGGATGGCCATAGAAAACTTCCCGATCTCGTTTAAGTTAAGCGAGACCACACCCATCATTCGCCCTTGAAAATCTGCCAGGGTTCCACCTCCGAAACCGGGGTTGAAGGCCGTGAGACGGATCGTCTTCTCCAGCAGGTACTCCCAGTGGCCGTCGTAGCTTTCTAGCGAGGTTACGTAACCGCCGCTCACCCTCCTTCCTGTCTCTCCGCTGCTGGCGATGATAAGGGTAGGCTGACCGATTGAGAGCGCCTCTGGAGGAGCGGGTCGCATAAAAGGAAGGTTTCGGACTGGGATCTTGACCAAGGCCAAGCCTGTTTCGAAATCCTGAGCTGCTAACACACCGGGAAACTGCTCGCCGCCCTCCAAGGTGACTGTAATCGACTCAGCTCCTAAGATGACATAATGGACCGTGAGGATATAGCCCTCAGGATCAACAATCGTTCCGGAACCCATCCGCTCCGACCCTAGGTTGCGGGTGGAGGGGTGGCTTTCCGGGACCGTTGCTCGCAGATCCACAGTGGTTGGGAGGATCGCATGGATGAAACCGAGATTGGCGTTCAAGGCGCCTTACCCTCCCGCAAGTTTCTATCTATCTCCGGAGTTCTTAAGATAGAGCCGTCAGGATGAAGCTTTCCTTCCACGGCTACCCGGCCATCTTGATTTGGGCAGGTGAAATCCAATCTAAGGCTGACCTTATGAACCCGGGCGTGAAAGCTCTCTCTCAAGACACGATTCAGGGAGTTGTAACCCTTGCTACCGTATTTTTCTCGTAGGTGAAGGGGGAACTTCATAACACAGCTATACAAAATGGTTAACAGAAAGCCTGCCGATTCTCAAGAGGGCATCACTAATATTACAGCTCGAGCTTCAGGAGAGAGGGGACTTGCCCGTTTTTTCTGTTTCGCTCGGATGGAGACTTTCTTTCTTTTCTTCTTTGAGGAAGTCGGTTAGCTGCTTGTTGATTTGGTTATAGGAGAATTCCTCGATGATGTAGACGGTTGGGTTTCCCTCTCGTTTCGCATAATAGACTTCTCCGGCTTTGCTTGCCAGCAGGAGGGTGCCTAGGTTTTTCCCGTCCTTTGCTTCAAGAGAGATTTTGAGAGAGGGGAGGTCGAAACCATATTGTTTTATATCTTTGGGCTCATCTTCAGCAAATCCCTTCGCCCTGAGATAGCCGAGTGTTCTAAGGTAATCAGCCACTACCCTTTGTTTGGTTTTCCTTTTCTCTGGCGCTTCCACCTGCCATTCTTCTTTTTCCCCTTTGACCAAGACCCAAGATTGCTTTGGGGTATGGATTTTTAGCTTGGCGACTTTGTCTCGGGGAAAGGGAAGGATTTCTTTGTCTCTAAGTGCGACCAGGTCCTTGTCAAGCTCTCTAAAGACACTCTCATAGACCGTATAGACGATCTCCTTGGAATCCAGAACGAGATAGACTTCATCTTTTCCTTCCCTCTTATTGCCAAAGAGGATCTCCCTTGGTCCTTCTTTGTCTCCCATAAAAACGGTGACCTGGAGGCGAGGCTGATCCAAGCCGTATTTTTTAAGGTCGGACGGCGACTCTTCGGTAAAATCCCGAGCCGACATATTGCGGATGGTCGAAAGCATCCCTTGGATCTCCGCCCGGTCTGCCCGGTAGGACTTGGGTTTATCGATGAACCAGTCCTGCGCCTTTTTAATCAACACAAAGTCACCCTTTGTCCCTTTTAGGGCAAGCTGCTCAACCGAATCGTCTTGGAATCGTATAATTTTCTTGTCCCTAAAATCATAGAGCTTCTTTTTCAAGCTCGATAGAAGTGAGGCGCTCGTTAAAAGGACGTCGGGTTTGTCTCCTCGTTTGACGTAAGCAGAGTTGCCCACCGGTGTCTTTCCTCCGACAAGAATGGGTGGGAGTGCCTTGCCCTTTTCCAGGGTGATCAAAACCTTGACTTGGGGCTTGTCGAGCTCAAAGGCCTTGAGATCTTGCGGGCTGGGTTTTTCCTCGACAGTCCTCTTGATCTCAGTCGTGTTCAGGGTAGAAAGGATGTCACTAATAGTGGATTCGTCTGCGGCTACCTGCAAGGGCTGGGTGATCTTCCATTTTCCTGACGGCTCCCTTTGGAGGCGGATCTCTTGTTGAGGGTAGCTGAGGGTGATGCTCTCGACTTCATCCTGTTTGAAATTGAGGAGTCTTTCAGTTCTTTCCTCTCCTTCGTTTTTGAGCTCATAAAAGTAAAGGTAAGCGCCGAGGAGGCCGAAGACTACAGTTAACAGCAGGGTGTTGCGAAGGCGCACTTCTTATCTCCTCTTCCACCACACGCCAAGGCCAATGATAAGGAGGATCTCCGGCAAGACGAGGAAGGAGAGATAAAAGACCATGTTGCCCTCTTTTTCCGTGAGTTGGATCCGTGAGGAGCGGATCGAGCGAGGACGGATGGAGATCAGCTCCTCCTCTCCGACAAGCCAGTTGATGATATTGAGGAAGAAATCCCGATTAAAAAAGATCTTGATAAATCGGTTATTGGCGAAGCCCGAAGTTCCCAACACCACGATCTTAGCATCGCCGTCCATCTCGATGCCGAGTTTTTTTAGATCTGCCGTCACGGCAACACCGATCGAGACCGGCCCTCTTTTGTCCTCGGGCTCGAGAGAGGCCTTCCCTCGCTTGAATATTCCGTCAAGGTCCTTTTCTGCCCAACTGGTTGGGCTGGTCTTAACCAAAGAGGTGACTTCCAGCCCCTTCCTGGGCGAATGGGCTGCATCGACGGAGCGGACCATGGGAAAGATGGTCCGCTCCTTAAATCCACGTGTGACGGGATGAAGAACACTATAGGTGTTGGCGATCGGTTCCACTCCAAGTGAGGGACCGGCAAAGAGACGGATCACCTGATCCACTACGATATCGTCTCCTACCTCCACCCCCCAGCCCTTGAGAAAGTTTTTGATCCTGTTACTTCCCTGTGAAGAGAGCAGGATCAAGAGCCTTCCGCCGTGTTTTATATATTTTTCGATGGCCTTCAATTCGTGATCTAGGAGGGGTTTTTGCGGCCCGGCAATGACTAGGAGCGAGGCTGCCTCCGGGACTTTTTCTTGCGTGGAGAGGAGAAGATCATTGACCTGATAGTTTTCGTTCTCTAGGGCGTCCTTTGCTGCGGCATAACCCCGGGTATTTTGACGGTCATCTGTTTTAGGTTCCCCGTGGCCCGTCAGAAAGTAAACGATTTTTTTGCCCGCTCTAGTGAGTTTGATAATGGCATTCGTGATGGCCTCTTCGGTGGACTGTGTGATGTTCGTGGATTCTTGGCCGTAGCGGATATGAAGGGTATTGACCTGCCGGATTTTAAATTGCCTGGCCTTTTCAGGGTGGCGGTCCGGGTCGATGGGATGGAACTTAATCCTGGGAGAATGATACGTGTAACTCTTGATAAGATCCGCAACCCTAGAGTTTTCCCCCCTTTCAAAAAAACCATAAATCTGAAGATCTTGCTCGAGCTGTCCGATAACCTTGGTCGATTGCGCCGAGAGGCTGAAGACCTTGGCCTCGGTGAGGTCCCACCGGTAGTGGTAACGGGTATTGAGGAAGTTGAGCATGATGAGAGTGCCCACAAAGAGGAGGGAATAAATTGCTGAATGCAATCCGTAGCGGGTGGAGCGCCGACGTAGAGAACCGGCCAAGCTACTGCCTTGGGTGAGGAGGTACGCTAGGAGACACAGGATACCGAGCCCGAGGTGGATGAGAACGTAGGGATCCCGGATGTTGCCGGTAAAAAAGTAGGCGACTAAACCGAAAAGGGTGAAGACCATGCCCGAGATGCCCGAGATCTGTAAATACTTACTCATCTATCTCCAACGGGACGCTTCCACGCTGCGGTGGGTGAGAAAAAGGCTTAAACAAATTACGGTAAAGAAATAAATAAGGTTTTTGGTATCGATGATCCCTTTGACCATTTCGCTGAAGTGCTCGATGACCGAGAGGTATTTGAGTATTTCACCCAGGGCAGCCCCGGTGGTCTCTGCGGGCCATGAGAGAACGTAGAGGAGCAACAGAATGACAAAGCAGCTGACCGCGGCGACAATCTGATTCTCGGTCAGCGATGAGGTTAAGATCCCAACGGAGACAAAGACGACCCCTAAAAGAAATAGGCCCAGGTAGCCCGAGGCCAAGATTCCCAACTCAGGATTCCCGTAAAATAAAAGGATGGCTGGATAAACGCCGGTCAGCAGGATCATCACCAAGATGAAGAAAAGAGAGCCTAGAAATTTGCCTATGACAATCTGGGTTACCGTAAGCGGGGAGGTCAGGAGCAGCTCATAGGTCCCGTTTCTTTTTTCCTCGGCGAAGGTGCGCATGGTGATAATCGGGACCATGATGACAAGGATGATGGTGAGGTTGTGTAGAAGGGGGGCAATCACCTGTTCGTTGAGGTTGAGACTCTGTATGCCCTGAAAGCTTTGAAAGCTCGTATATAGAGTGAGGAGATAATTGAATCGAAATAGGAGATTGAAGAAGAACCATCCCCCCAGGAGGAGAAACCCCGTCAGCACCACATAGGCAATTGGAGAGGCGAAAAGGGAACGGATATCTTTGCCCGCAATGATGAAGATGTTTTTCATAAGGACCACTCTTCTTCTCTCCCCGGTTCCTTTTCCTCGGCCTCCTCGGAGATGGAGCGCAGAAAAACCTCCTCTAGGGTGGCGCCTTGGGTCAGCTCCTTGAGGCCCTCTTCCACTACGACTCTTCCCTCGTTGATGATAACGACTTTGTTGCAGATCTGTGAAACTTCCGGCAGGATGTGGGTCGAGAGTATGACGGTTCGGTCCCCCGAGAGCTGTTGGATCAAACTGCGGATCTCGATGATCTGCTTTGGGTCAAGCCCCAAAGTGGGTTCGTCCAGAATCAGAACCGGCGGGTTATGGATGAGCGCCTGAGCCAGCCCTACCCTTTGACGGTACCCCTTAGAGAGATGGCTTAAGAGGCGGGAGGCAACTTCCGTGAGGGAGCACCTTTCCAGGACCGCTTCCAGGGCCGCCGATATTTTCTTTCTGGCCACCCCCTTAATGCGGCCTACGAACTTTAAGTAGGAGCTTACCGTCATGTCGTAGTAGAGAGGGGGATTTTCAGGCAGGTAGCCTATTCGTCTGCGCACCTCATGGGATTCCTTGAAAACATCAAAGCCTTCCACGGTGGCGGTCCCTTCGGTGGCCGGCATAAAGCCGCTGATGATCCGCATCGTAGTGGTCTTTCCCGCCCCATTGGGGCCGAGAAAACCGAGGATCTCTCCTCTCTGGGCGGTAAAAGAGACATCCTGGATGGCCTTGAAGTCACCATAATATTTTGTCAGTCGAGATATTTTCACCATGAGATTCTTTCATCTACCTGCTCCCTGTTCCTTTGTCAAGAATGCACCTGTATGGCTTAGAGTGGAGAATCTCTACGAATCACCTTTTTCATAGGTGACCTGATTTCCGTTAAAATCATTAGTCGTCCCTTGAATCTCTTGGGGTTCATTAGGCCAAGTATGACCTCTAGGGTGCAGGGAAACGTAGTCATTGTTGAACTTATCGGACGCAAGAAAGGCAATCTTTTACTTATTGCTGGAAAGGAGTTTAAGTTATGAAAATCGAAAGCCTGCGTGAAGTAAAGACTAAACTCAGCCAGATTATTAAGAAGTTACCGTTAGATAAATCGGTGGTCATCACGAAAAACGGAAGACCTTGTGCGGTGCTCTTTTCCGTAACAGAAGAAACGGATCTGGAGAGCTTGTTGCTCGCACAGAATAAAGAGTTTTGGCAGATATTTGACAGGGCCCATAAGGAAGGCGAGAGGAAAGGCTTTACCAAGCTCAAAGAGCTTCCAGACTAACGGAGGGTGAGCGAGCTAATACAAACGCAGTAATTAAGTTTACATTTCCTCGGTGGAAGGAGCCTTCAGGCCGAGGGAAATGGGCCAGTGCCTTGAAGGCCGCCACCCTTACCCCTTCACGTGATTATTCCTACCGTTTGGGCCTGCACCAAGCCTCACGTTCGGTTCCCTCGTC
>JAPUHZ010000211.1 GCA_027297485.1 Deltaproteobacteria bacterium | reverse complement strand
AAGCCTCCAATGGATTTCCTATCCACAGGAAGAGCTGTTGGATATCCTAAAGCAAGGCAAGGCCGATGCTGTGGTGCTGATTGACCAGTTTTTCTTTAAGGGGGAACAGGACCCGGACGTTCAATGTCTCTACACCGATGGTGAGGGGTGGAACCAGCTCCATGGCTTTACCGAATTCATCAAGCACATGATCGCCATACGCGAGTCTCTTTTAGAAGAGCACCCTGAGCTTCGCCAAAAGCTCCTATCCGCTTTCCGAGCCTCCTTTGCCTATAGCGAAAAGCATTTGGAAGAGATCGCGGACGAGTTCCTCAAACGCTACCCCGGCGACAAAGAGGCCGCGCTTACCTCGGCTCGCTATCCAAAGATCGAATTCACCTTCACTGACACCGAGCGCAAGATCGCCGAGGCGGAAATGGATATGCTGGTGGAAATCGGTGAACTCAAACGGAAAATCCCTCTTTCTTCAGCCTTTGTCGCCTGAGGTCCCGCCTTCCCCATTCAATCCTTACACTTATCTCTGCTGGTGCGGCCTGGACATTTCCTTCCGCACCGGGTAACCTTTCCGTTTATCCACCACCATGTGAAGACACATGGAAGTATATTTCAGACCAAGAGCCGCTCGCGGTGCCGTTCGCTTTAACCTAGCCCGCAATTCTCACCAGCTCACGGCTGCGTGCGCGCATCTACCCGAATCTACGGCGTTGCGCTCGGACAAAGGGCTCGACGTACTGTACAGTACGCCTGCGCGCTTTGTCTCTCTCGCGCCTTGTATCTCCGGGCATCTGCGCGCCCTCGCTTCGCACTCCGGTGAGAAATGCGGGCTAGTTATTTTCTTTGGGTTTGCTAGGCAAGGAGGGGCGAGATGAAGAAATATTGGAAAGGTATAAGGCTTAACCGCCGGGAGTTCCTTCGGAAAAGCGCCCTTACCGGCCTGGGGGCTGCGTTGTTCCCCTTGACGGCTGCAGCGCGGCCGAGGGAACCGTCTAATGTAGAGGTGCGCCGGTACGTTCCTCTCGGCCGGACCGGGATCAAAATGTCCGACATTTCGTTTGGGTCCAGTCGCCTGGATGCAGGGGAAGAGAGTATTGTCCTTCATGCCTTGGACCGCGGTATCAACTACTTCGATACTGCGGAGAGCTATTCCGGCAGCGATTCGGAGACCACTATCGGGAACGCATTGCGCGGCAAGCGAGACAAGGTCACCATCGCTTCAAAGGTGGTCACAGGCTCTAGCGAGCGTAAAGAGTCCATGATGGGTGCGTTGGAGGGGAGCCTTCGCCGCCTGCGCACGGACTACGTGGATGTCTATTTTAACCATGCAGTTAACAATGTGGAACGGCTAAAAAATCCAGAGTGGCACGAATTTACCGAGCGAGCCAAGCGACAGGGGAAAATCCGCTTTAGAGGCATGTCCGGCCACGCCGGTCGCCTGATCGAGTGCCTGGATTATGCCTTGGATACGGGGAGCGTCGACGTCATCTTGGTCGCCCACAACTTCGGTCAAGATTCCGCGTTCTACGAGCGATTAACCCGTTCCTTCGACTTCATCGCCCGTCAACCGGATCTCCCGCGTGTTTTGCAAAAAGCAAAATCCAAAGGGGTCGGTGTGATCGCGATGAAGACCCTCATGGGCGCGCGCCTCAACGACATGCGTCCCTTCGAAAAAGATGGGGCCACGTTTGCCCAGGCCGCCTTCCGCTGGGTGCTATCGAATCCGCACGTGGACTCGCTGGTGATCTCCATGACGAGTCCTGGCCTCATCGATGAGTACATGGGCGCCTCGGGCTGGCAATCCTCCGCGCGCGGTGACCTCAGTCTCCTTCAGCGCTATGCGCGGATGAACGGGACCTCCTATTGCCGTCATGCCTGTAACGATTGCGAGAGCGCCTGCCCGTACGGCGTGCCCATCGCCGATGTGCTGCGCACACGAATGTACGCTAAGGACTACGGCGACATGAAACTGGCGCGCAGTGAGTACGGCACACTCGGAGCCGGGGCTTCCGCGTGTCTCACCTGTACCGATCAACCCTGTGTGGGAGCCTGTACGTATGGTCTGCCCATCGAGAAGCTGCTCGCCCCAACGCACCGGATGTTGACGAAACGGGGCTGAGGACCATCCAGCTTCCAGAAAAATCAGAACAGGTTGTTGAAAATTAAATCCCCAGGTCAGGAGTATTCTCATTGACATCGTAATCACGGGCGCGAATGGCGCTGTCGGGACAGCTCTGATCAAGTACCTCAGCAAGAGTTCGCCGTTGGCTGCTGCGCGCCTCCGGGCCTTGGTTCGAAGCCTGGAAAGAGCCCAGTCGCTCCGTCCGCTCCGGGCGGAGATCATCGAAGTTGACTACCGTCAGCCGGACTCATTGCAAGCTGCGGTCGAGGGCGCGGATGTAGTGGTCCACCTTGCGGGCGCCCTCCTGCCCCGACGCAGGGAGACGCTGCTTGACGCTAATTTAGAAACTACCCGCGCTATCGTGGAAACAGCCTCGTCGGCTGGTGCCAAGACGTTTGTGTATTTGAGCTTTCCAGGTGCCGACCCCGCATCTAAAAATCACTACCTCTGCTCAAAAGGCATGGCCGAGGAAATTATTCAGCCAGCAGATCTTTCAGGCGCCATCTTCCGCGTTCCGATGATTCTTGGGCAGGGAAGTCCATCTGTGGAGAAGATATGCCAGATGGCTAGGGCCCCCGTAGTTCCACTCGTGAGCGGCGGTTCGGTCCGCATCCAACCCATTTCTCAGGCCGACGTGCTCGACGCCATCGCCTGGGCCATTTGCCTGGCGCCCAAGCCGATCCGCGTCATGGATCTTGTCGGTCCCGAAACGCTGACTTATTCCGAACTTCTCAAGAGGGTCAGTCAACGGCTGGGAAAAAAACATCGCGTGTTTCCTATTCCCAAAGCGGCGGCTAGGCTGAGTGCCCGGCTTATCGGCAGCCTTGTTCCTTCCCTCGGATGGAATCTCTCCGTGTTTGACGTCCTCTTCAACGAGCACCTTGCCGACCCGTCAGAGGCTCGCGCCACCCTGCCCTTTTCGCTGACCTCGGTGAATGAAGCCCTCGACCAAGCCATCTCCGCCCCGAACTGAGGAGTCTGTGACCGAACCAAGCGTTTCCGAGCCACATTCTTTAAAGGAGCTTTCCGGGCGGAGAAATATCTGGGCGACATTCGCCCCCGTGGTTTTCACCTTCGCGATCTTCCTCTTCATCTTCTGGCGCATCCCATTCGCGGAGTTCTGGAAGGCCTTTTCAGAGGCAAAATTTCTCCCCTTCTTGGCGCTCATGGTATCGTTTTCCCTCTGTTTTTTTCTCTTGGATGCCTTTGTATTGAGCAAGGTGATCCGGTGGTTCCACGGGCCGCTAGGCTACCGGGAACTTCTGCCCGTGAGGGCCGTGACGTACTTAGTTTCCATTATCAACACCCAACTTGCCCAGGCTGCGCTTGCTCTATATATTTACCGCCGTTTTCATACCCCGCTCGGACAAATCACAAGCACCGTAGCTCTACTCATTCTCCTCGAGACGACCAATCTCATCTTTTTCGCTATGGTCGGTGCGATTGCCTTTCCCGGGGGAACGCCGCTGGTGCTCTTGGTCTTGCCGCTCGCTCTGGCGGCGATTTGGCTGCTTGTTATGAATCTCGCCCAGGGAAAGTTGGGCGTGCTGGGACGGAGACTTAAAGACAATGTCCTTCTCTCTACGTTTAGACTCGCAGGCTTGAGGCAATGTGCTACTGTACTGGGTCTCAAAGGATTAGTCTTCTTCCTCGCTCTTCTGGTACATAGTCAGGCACTGGTTTTTTTCGGAATCGAGATTCCTCTCCTGCGTCTCCTCACCTTCCTCCCCGTGGTCTTCCTTGTGGGCGCGCTCCCCATTACCGTGGCCCATCTCGGCACCACCCAGGCGGCGTGGATCTTTTTCTTTGGCAGTTACGCGCCCGAGGCCGACTTGCTCGCTTACAGCTTGGCATCTCACTTAACCTTCATGCTGGCGAATGGGACCTTTGGTGTGCTCTTTTTGCCCAAGGCTTACAGCGACCTGTTCCTCAGAAACCGGACAAGTTGACGGCCCTGTCCCTTCGCTGGAGAACGAAAAGCGTGTAGATAAACACCGCATCCCCGGCCCGGTCGATCAACCACCGGCCGTCTTCCCCTTCCAAAGAGAGTTCAAGAACAATCGCCCCCACTAGCAGATAGTAGAACACTCCTGCGGCCTTTCCCGCCCCATCCTCATCCAGTCGTCCTTGCAGCGCAGGTCGGGGACGTAGGTTACGAAGAATAAAGCGGCCACCCAAGAATGCAACTCCGCCCGGAACCCAGGGACCGACGCGCCCCAGCCATGCCGCAGTAGAGAGGCTCAAGGTATTAAAAGCGATATCGACCGCCGCATCTACATGGCCCCAGAACAGGCTTGGCGCGCCTGCCTTGCGTGCCAGCAGACCATCAAGGAAATCGGAGAGGACAATGAAAACATAAAGGATGAGAAGACTGGGTCCCCAGAAGTAAGGTCCTTCACGATCCGTTTGAATGAGGATAATAAGGAAAGGCAGGATACTCCCAAGCCTGGCGAGGGTAAGGCCACGTGCGGTGGTGAGGTAAAAGGAAGAGAAGGAGAATTTCATAGGCCAGGCCGTCAGAAGAAATGGGATGGATTATTGATGCAAATGCCCTCTGCCACGAAAAGGGCAAAGATAATACGGAGACTCTACCAGATGGCAGTCATCCCGACAAATAAGAAACCCGATTCTTGCAGACGAAGACTTGGAGTTTCTTGATCAGACAGACCAGCCGGTCAAATTATTAATGAGTTCATAAGTATCTTGACAGGCCACCGTTCCCTAATAACGGCCGGCCCTCGGGTCGAGCCCTTCCAAGCGCGGTCAATGGGCCTCTACCTTGTAGACCACCCCCCGTCCTCTCCAAGGGTGGCTATTCCCACCGCCCGGGCCAGAACGCAACCTTCACGTCCCTGTGCCCGCGCTCTCCAGGACTCGCCCCTCGGTCGCCTGATGACACCTTACTAATGAACTCCTTA
>JAPUHZ010000210.1 GCA_027297485.1 Deltaproteobacteria bacterium | reverse complement strand
TAAGAACATCCAAACTGGTTCTTACATCGGTTTGAATGAGGTGCACGGCGTCAAGGCGCATCACCTGGCGTTCACGCAGGAGAGCATCGACTGGCAGATATGGATTAAGGACGACGGTGGCAAGCCTGTACCGAAAATGCTGGTCATCACCTACAAACAGGTTGAGGGCTCTCCCCAGTTCACGGCCTTGCTGTCAGACTGGAACTTCTCCCCAAGATTACAGGACAGCCTCTTCACCTTTAAAGCGCCTGAAAAAGCTATAAGGATGGAGTTGCTGCCTGTCGACAAGTGGGGTCCCCCTGAGAAGATAAATTGAGGAGCTAGGTGATGAACCGCACAATCTCGAAAGCGCTTTCAAACCCCGTGGTAGGTATACTTGTGCTTGCTATTTGCATTATCGTACTTGGCTTTTCCGGAAACGACGCCTTCGCGAGGAGGGGAGGAGGAAGAGGTGGAAGCAGGGGCGGAAAAGTTACGCATCGTGGTGGCAGAGGCAGCGTGTCACATCATCGTTCCAGTGCTCGCACCCCTCAGCGCCGCAGCCGCCAAAGCTTTAGCCCTTCTCGCGCTCCTCAACGTCGTCCTCAGCGCACCCCTGAGCGTAGCCGTGAGCGCTTCCAGGAGCGTCGCGATGTTGCCCGTGAGGGTGCCGGAGAGCGGCGCGATGTTGCCCGAGATATCCGCAGTGAGCGTCGCGATGTTGCCCGTGAGATTTACGATGAGCGTTGGGATCGCGCCCGGCGTTACGCCTTCTGGAGAACCGCTGTTGTGGGAACCCGTTTATACGCCCGCCCTCTTGATTGCACTGAGGTGTTCCTGAGTGGATGGACATATTACAATTGCGGTGGAGTTACCTGGCGACCCTACATGGAAGGCGACAGAGTGGTTTACGTTGTAGTTGAATAGCCCTGACATAAGGCACGGACAAATATGATGAGGCGCCTCTTATATCTAGCCACTATCGTTACATTAAGCTTGGCGGCCATGAGTGCAGTGTATGGGGCCGACCAACTTTTTGAACCCATGATTGGGCCCGGTGAAGAGATATTTCTACAAAATGGTGACGTGGTTACTCGCTTAGAGAACGAGTCCCTCCAATTTATCAGCAAAGACGGTCTAGTGAGAAAAGAGTTTCCGATTGAGGCAAAGATCTACAGAGATTCCGAAAAGAATATCTTGATTGTGAGTGATGGAAAGACCCTGAACTTGGGTAAGTATAAGAAACATGTCGGTATCCTAACCCCTCCTATCAAGTCCGAGGAAGGAGTATTAGAGGATTTAGAGAAAAACTATAGTCCGCCCCCTTGGTCTGAACCCCGAGACCACTTACGTGATAGGTGGTAATAACCGGGCAGGAACAATTCTGATATGAGCGCTGAAAAGGGAAAGCAAGGCAAGCGCTGCTCCAAGAATCGAGTGGTGGCCGCAGTAGCGTTAGCTACCAATACGCCCCCGAACGCTCACCGGGGCCCCCCGCGAGGGGCGCGGGAATGGGCAGAATGTTGAGTATTCTCCCTGATGGTTGTTCTCAAACGTGCTCGGAAGGCCAGACTTACTACAATTGCGAAGGAGTTCATTACCAGCCATACCATGATGGCGATTCGGTCGTTTACTTCCGCGCATAACCTTGACAGGTAAAATTGAAACCGTGCTTGTAGTAGGCCATAAATTGAAAATGGGAGAGAAGCGATACGACAGGATTCGTATATGCAATATCAGTTTGCTTGTTGCGGCAATGCTTGTCCTTTTCGCAGCTGGATGTGCCAGGACGCTGCTCCCGGTGCCACGGAATTTGACCTTCGAAGCCGAGGTGGCCAACTTGCATGAGATCCGGTCGATTGTGGAAAGGCCCAGCCCTGCGTTTCAAAGGAACCTGTTGAAGTCGTTTAAGCAGGAACGGCCCAACGATTTCCCTCCCGGGCCTGATGGAATTCGACTCTACCCGACCCTAGCCCTCTCCGGTGGGGGGGCGGACGGAGCCTACGGGGCCGGGCTCTTGAATGGGTGGACACAGGAAGGTTCTCGACCGGTGTTCAAGGTCGTCACGGGAATCAGCACGGGCGCTCTGATTGCTCCCCTTGCTTTTCTTGGAGGTGAGTACGACGGAAAGCTCAAGGAATTCTACACAACAATGTCCAGCAAAGACATTTTCAAGAAAAAGGGGATTTTCGGTGTCATCGGTGGGAATTCCCTGGCCGGCACAAAGCCGCTAGCCCGTTTGATTGCTAAGTCAATTGACGAAGACATCCTTAAGGCCGTCGCCGAGGCGCACGCGCGGGGTCGGCGATTATACATCGGCACCACCATTCTGGATTCCGAACAATTCGCGATCTGGGATATGGGCGCCATTGCCTCGACCGGGCCGAAGCAAGCCCTCCCCTTGTTTCGCAAGATTATGCTGGCGTCGGCGTCCATCCCGGTCCTCTTCCCGCCGGTCTTTTTTGATGTGGAGGCCGGAGGCCAGCGGTATCGAGAGATGCATGTGGACGGGGGGGTATCGACGCAAGTCTTCTTCGTATTTGGGGCCATCCGGGATTTTGAATCGGATGCCAGGGAAATGGGTTTGGACCCGTCGAAGATCGGGCTGAAGCTGTACATTATTCGCAATGGCAAGGTCGGGTCGACCTGGCGTCCTGTCGAGAACGCCACGTTTCCCATTGCCGAACGCTCGATCGGGAGCTTAACCCGCATGCAGGGCTTCAGCGACCTCTACCGCCTGTACGCCATCACCAAAGCCAAGGGCGGAGATTTTTACCTGGCCCACATCCCCAACGATTACGTGCCCGCGCCCAAGGAAGCGTTTGATCCGGTAGAGATGAACCGGTTGTTTGATCTCGGATTCAAAGAAGCTGTAAATGGATACCCTTGGCGGAAATATCCTCCCTTTTGGAAGGAGATCGTCGGGGACACCGAAGCTGACTAGGAAGAAGTTAGCAAAATAGGTCGCGGCCGTATTGACCCACAAAGGAGGAATCCTCCATTGATGTTCGGAATGGTCATGGTAATATTGACCTGCCTCCATTCATTGTACCACCTTCCCTTTGGAAGGAGATCGTCAAGTGAATGGGGGCAGGTCAGTGCTGGTATAGAGACACGGCCAGGCGGATAATGCTATGAAATTTTTGGCAAGTTTGGCCATTGCTTAGATTAGAATGGTTCGTGGAAGGACTTTAATGAAATTGCTATCTCGAACCGCCATTGTGATATCTATGGTTTGTGCAATGCTGATTTTCGGTTGTGCCACAACAGGTAATTTTATGAAGCTTAGGTTGAATATGACAAAGTCTGAAGTTATTAAAGTAATGGGTAGACCAACAACTTCTAGTGGTTCAACGACTAACAAAGATGGTCAGGTTAAAGAAGTTTGGGAATATCGGAAATTTGAGGGAT
>JAPUHZ010000021.1 GCA_027297485.1 Deltaproteobacteria bacterium | reverse complement strand
AGTTCTCATGGCGCCGAGTATAGACACCTCAAATTGGTTAGGGACTTTCTTAAGGCAGTCTTCTACTGTAACTCGTGCCACAGAATTCCCCCCTTCTGGAATGCAATTTAGCAAAAAGCTGGTGCGGCTTTACGAATACCGCAAAGCACCTGGCTCCAAATCCGAGCTAGAACAATACCGAGAACCGGAGGAGATAGAACTGGATTTGCCCAACTGATAAAAATAGACAGCTTCCCACCTAGCCATGCTCGGGCCAGCCACCCCAGGTCCCAAACCCGATTATCCTAGCATCATTTCTGCCAGTCGCGCTTCTCCCTCAACCCCTCTCGGATAATCCTGTCCACGTTGGAGAGCCGAATCTCCAGGTTATACAGATAGCGGTACGCTATGGCCTGTTTCCATTTGGGCCATTTGTCTAGGATCCCGCGGATCTCATCTTCGGCTTGTTTGAGCTCTACTATATCCACAACCTTATCCGCCTCTAGATAGTGCCACCGGGATCTTTTGTTTGCAAGTTAAGCGCGGCTACTGCTAAGAACCCTCCAATGAGCATTTCCGAGGCCAGGCGAATGATGGAGGATTTCATTGCTGGGAAACGGGACCTTTAGCTTGAGGAATAGATAGTATCTTAAACGGAGCAGTGTTTAATCTAGACAGAGTCCTCCTTGATACCGAATACTTTTGGGGATCGAACCCTTGAGGTGTCCGTTACATCGCTAAATCTGACGGGGCGTCCTCTCCGCTGATTCATGTGCCAAACTTGATGCTGAATCAGGAGCGTGGTAGAAAATGCTTCATCAAGTTCTTATCCATCATTGACCACCAGCTCACATCTTTTAATGGTACCCTAGGATTCTTCTCAGTGGTGCACGACCCTTCAATCAAGGCCGTTATCTGGGACTCCGGTGGTGTAATCGTGCGGACCGAGGACGATAGCCGTCGGCGTGCGTGGGAGCAGAAGCTTGGCCTTTCACTCTATGAGCTCGACCGGATCGTCCTCGGCAGCGAATCGTGGGTTCAGGCACAGCGCGGCAATATACTGGAGGAACAATACTGGGCTGAGGTGCGGCGGCAGCTTAACCTCGACGAGAGAACTATTTGGGACATACGCCGCGACTTCTACGCGGAGGACCGTGTCAATCCGGTCGTGATCGATGTGATCACGCGCCTCCGCCCACGCTATAAACAAGCCGTCTTGAGCAACGCCGTGCCCTCACTGATCGAGACTCTGCGCGACCGTTTCCGGGTTGCTCATCTGTTTGATCTCATCATCACCTCCGCATCGATCGGAGTGATGAAACCCGACCCGCAAGCCTATCAGACTGCTCTAGACGCCTTGGCCCTGCAGGCTGAGGAGACTGTGTTCATCGATGATCTCCTCGAGAACATTAGGGGGGCGAAGAAGCTTGGAATGCGCACCATACATTTCGAAACGAAGGATTATGATGTGCGGCCGCAGCTTTCGACCCTTCTTGGCGGAATCGAACTTTAACGGCACGTCTAAATTAAACTAGGAGCAACACGATGAGACTCTACTTCGATCTTCAGCGGCGGGCAAGATCCTTTTATAGACTGCGAACGTGGCCTCAGCTGTCCTGTCCCAGGAGAAGTCCATCGCTCGAAGCAATCCCTGGGCCCGTAGGCGACCTCTGAGGTCTTGATCCAAGATCACACGGCGCATGGCCTCCGCAAGCGCTGCGCCGTCGTTGGGATCGACCAGTAAGGCCGCAGATCCAGCGATCTCCGGCAAGGAAGAAACGTTGGAGGTAATAACAGGGCAGCCACAAGCCATTGCTTCTACAATGGGCAGACCGAACCCTTCGTACAGCGAGGGAAAGACCAGTGCAACCGCGTTCGAATATGCTACGGCCAGTTCCTGATCCGACATGTGTTCCACGAAGTGCATTTCGCTCTCGAGTCCCAGACGACGCGCTTCATCCAGCGTAGCCTTACGGAAATCATCCGATCGCCCGGCAGGCCCTACCTTGAGCAACTTCAAAGAGTCAAAAGGGCGCCCCTGCTTTTTGATAAGCGAGAAGGCGCGAAGCAATACCTTGAGGTTCTTCCGGGGCCTTTCGGAACCTACATAAAGGAGATAGGGCGGACGTAAGCAGGAAGTGTTTTGCACATGGCAGGGTTTGAACACATTGTGGTCGACCCCGTTATAGATGACCGTCGTCATCTCTTCCGGTATACCCAGATAGCGTATCAGGTCTCTCTTTGTCGCCTCAGAGACGCAGATCAAATGCGCTGCCTTTCGGATCCCTCTTCTGTCCAGGGCCAGCCCCATGGAGCTTATCCAGTCTTCCTCCGAATACGGAAACGCAAGCCGCACAAGATCATGGACAGTAACAATGCTGGGCTGGCTCAACCACGGAACCCAACGAGCAAAGTGCTGGTTGGGCATGTGTATGAGATGCCCGAGGAGCGCAAGTCGCCTTGTAAGTTGAAAACCCTGCCGGATCGATTTGTATCTACTAGTTGGAACGGTGGACACAGGCAGCCTTTTCGCCAATTCTTGAGAGTATCGATCAATGCCTGAGCTTTCCGTAGACACAACCAAGCTAACCGGGATGTCACTGGATTCCCTGCTTTGCAACTCTCCTCCAGCGGTGGAGCTCTGTGATGTCGCCCAGACGTTGGATAAGCATTGAAGGCCTTCTACCAAAGTCATTTGTCCGACAGTAGCATAATAAGTTAAAGGTTTGCACTCCTTCAGTCTTAAATACACGATTGATATTCCTGCTAAGTGCTGAGGCATCAGGGCTTGCAATTACATACATATTCAGAGGTGGGTTGGGTTTTTGATTTGTCGGCCTCTCTATCTGCGCAGGATTAATCGGGCCTATGCGAAGAAACTTATGCCTCACTGGAAGACGGTCCAAAAGAGAGAGCACTCTTGATTCCTCTTTTGCTCGGTCCATTAAAACCGCATTACCCAAAGCCGGAGGAAATATCTACCCCCTGTCTGTGCCCGGCAACAGCTGCGCCAGCAGGCTGCCTTCAGTTTGACGAAATGGCCCATTATCGGATAATCTCCTGCAAAACACTGATCGGGAGGCCAGCCCACCTCCTCCGGAAACCCCTTGGCGCTCCCGAGGACTGCACCGTGATTGTGGGAGTAAGAGGACAGATAACGTGGAGGAGAAAGAGTGCGAGCCCGGCCCTGAGAGTTGGTAGTTCGGTCCCCATAAATCTCCGAGAGGGTAAACAATGGCTTTGAGTGAGAGGGAAATGAAACGGGAAGCGGTCAAACATGTCCCCTTTTGGTGGCACAGCATCGATTTGGGGGATGGAGTTGTGACGCCTGGGGAGAATCCCACACGGGAACAGGAACTCCGGTCGTCGGCCATCCCATACCCGTTGCAGGGGAAAACGGTCCTCGACCTTGGCTGTTGGGACGGGTTTTTTTCTTTCTGGTGCGAGCAACGGGGGGCT
>JAPUHZ010000209.1 GCA_027297485.1 Deltaproteobacteria bacterium | reverse complement strand
TGACTCCGCCCACTTCGCTCTCAAATCTAAAAGCTCCTCTGTCTAGTGTAAAAGAGCCCACAGAGGCTTTCTTCATAAACTTGCCTCCTCTGAGGGTGATACTCTCAAATTTAAAGCCCCTTTTTGTCTGCTTTTGAAGGATGTATCCCGTCAGCGAAAGTGGGACAGATTGGGACCGAGGGTTAAGTGTGAGTTAAAGGGTCTGTGGGGGTGGGATCCCACCCCCTCCAAGGGCTTCAAGAATCGACTATTCCAGTCCTGAGGTAAGGGCGGTTGGACATGATAGACAATGGCCGGTGAGAGGATTCCCTTCACGTAGCAGTACTGCGGAGTCGTCTCTGTCGCTGCCAGCAAACGAGCGGAGGTAATGGTGAGATTGCGTGTCCCCATCAGAGCTTCACAGGCCATCTGCTCTTCCGACAGAGCCTGATCTCCCCGCAAACCAGCGCAGCCCATTGTTCTCTACCCGACTTTACGCATCATTCCCCCTCAAAAGGGGTGTACAATCCTGGCTAACCGGTCTATTCTAGGGCCCAGGAGGATCTACGATGAACAAGTCCAAGTTCTTGAGGATGGCCTTACCTGTTGTCGTTTCAGTCTCTATCGTGGCCGGGATTATTTCCTGCCAGCAAGATCCTAGCCCTGACAATCCTTCCATCGAAGCCGCCCAACCGACTTCTTTACTCGAATTTGATGAGGAGGGAAAAAGTCCCCAGGAGATTGCCAAGTGGATCTACGACAATCATGGATGCGTTACCTGTCACACCCTCACCAACACTGGGCTCTTTGGACTCACTCCTCTGGGGCAAGAAAGGGCTGAAGGCTTTGAAGGATGTCCCGGAATGTTGACGACGGTGTGGGAAACTCTGGCCATAGCTGAACAGGAGTGGAGCGAAAGGCAGAGAAAGGTTAGGACCGATTTTGTCGATTTTGGATGCACCCTCTGCCATGACGTGGGTCCTACCGGAGTCGGACTCACCGCGATCGGTTCCAAGGCTGCGCTATTACACATGAGTTGTTCGCAAGTGGATTCCACTTTAAACCAATGACGTGGAATGGCTTATCCCGGAAGTGACGTTTTGTAAAAACGCAGAACGGGAATGCATCGCCGCTCAGGGGGTTAAGGGTGGATCACGGAGGGTGGGGAAGCTTTCTGCGCCACCCGGTTAACCATGAGTACTTCTTCACCATTCAGCACCTTAGCAATATTGCGGCCTATCGGCCCAACCTGCACGGGAACCTAACGCCGGTCCGTTCCATCCCAGGCCGAAAACGAGACTGGCGGATCCTCATGGAATATCCGTGGACACCGAAGATGATGAATTATTGTCACCAATCATCATTCCGCGTACAGGATAGAGGCCGGTGTGCACGCAGCGACCCTCAGTTCCCTTATATGCTTCACTCAACCGGGCGGTATCAGTTGGCTTCCATCACCGTGTATTCGCGAACCGCACCAGGGGGATGTGGCTCCCGTCAGGGTTTTGAGGGAACTCCTCACGCGGTTGTGGAATCCCTATCGAATCGCCGTGGACGGTGAGCACAATATGCTTGTGATTGCCAACCGAGATCCTCTGGGTTTTCTGGTTTTCAATCGAGACGATAGCGGCGACGTCGCTCCCAAGGCTATGATCTCAGGTCCTAACACCGGTCTCTAGGGCACTCCTCAACAGATTTAAATGGATCCCGAGCACCGGCGCAGATCATCGCCGCAATACAGGAGCAGCGTACGGAATAGGCTACCGTCAAAATGGCTTCATTGGCGTCTGGAGTTATAGTGACCATGGAGATGTCGCACCAAGAGCCGTCATACGAGGGTCCGAGACGATGATGATTTCTCCTCGGGGACTTGCCATTAACACTAGTGATAAAGAAACCTAGTGTTGCGGATCGAGCGAGAAATATGTTATTGACTTACTACGCTCCCCATATTCTTGGAGAATAGAAACTCGTGAATCTCTCTCAGATGAGAAGAGTCGCTATAGCCAACAAAGCAATGATCGCAATGGTACTGGTACTGCCCATTCCGTTTTCTGCCTGTGCGAAGGACGTCGTCGACGAAGTTGATTCGGACTTGATCGATGCGGCAAAGAACGGTCAAACCGAGAGAGTGAGGGCCCTGCTGCATGCCGGCCTGGAGGTTGATAACAAGAACGAGATCGGGTCAATCGCCCTGCTTGAAGCGGCATTGAACGGCCAAACCGAAACCGTCGAAGCCCTGTTGGATGCAGGTGTGGATGTGAATGTGAAAGACGAAAGTGGGGAGACCCCCCTGATGCAAGCGGCCTTCCGCGGTCAGACGGAAACCGTGCGAGCCCTTTTGGATGCCGGTGCCGATGTGAATGCGAAAACGATCAATGGGGTGATCCCCCTGATGCATGCGGCTTTCGGTGGTCATACCGAAACCGTCGAAACCCTACTGGGTGCAGGTGTGGATGTGAATGCGAAAGACAACGATGGCGCTACCGCTCTGATGTACTCGTTAATCATTCGAGGGGATGCTGACCTGGTGAAATTGTTGCTAGATGCAGGTGCCGATGTGAACGAGAAGAGCAACGATGGCTGGATGGCCTTGATGCTTGCAGAAGAGGCAAGCCACACCGACGTCGTCAAATTGCTCAAGCAGGCCGGGGCCAATGAATAACCCCCTTGATTGGACGCCTTTTTACGCTATGAACCCCTAGATCTTTCCTTTGTCTTTTCACTCATTAAGCCCTCGATGTTCACTTTCGGGATGGAACTCTCGGAATCCAGTGACCTCTGCTTCCACACCTTCAGCCGCAGGACCTTTTCTTGTCTCCTGAAACGAAAGGAGCTGAAGGGGGGAAGTGATCTCGTTTGTGGCACTCCCAATTTCAACGTCTCGGGGAAGAGTCAAAGTGATCGGAATTGAGACCTGGCTGCCCGGTGGTGATTGGCCAAAACCCAATTCCAACCTCGCTGCTCTCTCTGAGAGATATTGGGGGAGGATCTTGAGGGCAACATTTCTGCCCAAGCGGCTGTCTTGGGCGAGATTGGCTTCGCCCACACCTCCCCTTGGCCAATCTTCTCTAGGATCTTCTAATGCGAGATGGTCTCGCCGATCATGCTAGTTCGTGCTTCAATCCATTACACTCCCCGTGAAGCCGACGATGAGATTGGTGGCCTCCTGGGGATATTCATGGTAGGGAGAATGCCCGGACTGGTTGAAGAAGTGGAGTTGCGCTCGATCGACCGATTTGCTGATGAGTTCGAACAGTTCCACCCCCATGGCGTACGTCGCAGTGGGATCATTGAACCCCCATATCACCAGAGTCGGTGTGCTGAGGCGACCAGCCCTGATCGCTTTCAGAGTTGAATCCTTGACTTCATACAACCACCAGCCGGTACCGGAGTTGTTTGCAAGGCCGGGTCTCGCCCTTATTTTCTCCGGGTTGCGTTCAATAAAACGCTTCCTGAGTGCATCGAATCTCACTGCGACCGCCCTATTCTTTTCCCTTCCTTCCAAAGCCGCCTCAAGTTGAGCCTCCACATACTCGTCGGTGACGTAATCCTTATGAAACGTGCTACTGCTGGACATCAGGCTCTTCCGAATAGATTCTTTGGTAGGTATCGGTCCAGGAGGGCTAAGGTTGGGTGAGTGAGGAGGGGGATCTTCCAGAGCCAGAGTGTTGCTGTCGAAGATGGTGAGGGTCTTGACCATCTCAGGATGGTTGACCGCAATGTTAGCCACCGGTAGACCTCCTCTGGAGTGACCGACCAGATGGACCTGATCGATACCCAGTATTTGCAGAAACCTGTAAATATGCTGAGCCGTGGCCTGCATCGAGTACTCCTCATCGCTCTTAGGCTTATCGGTTAGACCCATGCCGAGTTTGTCGATGGCGTATACATTGAAATGAGCAGCTAGGCTAGAGAAAATGGGCATCCACCCAACGGCTCCTCCGCCTGACGAACCGAAATGACCACCGTGGACCAGCAATATGGCTTCCCCGCTTCCGCCTTCAAAGTAGCGGGTTCTGACTCCGTCAACATCCACAAACTTGGCATCGCCCATCGACTGAGACCCGCTCCCGGCTGCTGAGAAGGATGTCAGCGACAGCAACAAAGCTAAAGCGCTGAGCCCCATTACTGAGCGTCTCAGAGAACTTCTTCTTAAACCTTTCATGTTGTAACCTCCTTGAAAGAGTGCACTTGTTTTTTTATGTTTACGGTAGAAAGAACCACAGGCCGAATCCAAACAGATCGCGCTGCCAAAATTATCTCTGCCCCGACTGAGTGAACGGACTCCTTTAGAGGGTAGACCTTCAAGAGGTTAAAGGCAATGGAAAAGAACAGGGGAAAGGGGACTGTCCCCTGTTGTTCTCCCTGTCCCTGTTGTCCTCCTCTGTTTGAGGAGAGCTCTCACCCCCTTCTGCTCTTTGTTTCAGGTGACCTCGCGATTCAGGCGCCGGTCCTCCGCCGTGTATACGACACCCATCCCACCTCCACGGAGTCTCTGCACTACCCTAGTCGTGAGAGCTGGTTGGCCGATCCTGTTAGTTGATGCTTCAGTCCCCAACACGCTCTATGAAACTGACCATGAGCTCGATGACCTCCTGGGGATAGTCATGGAAGACAAAATGGTTGGACCGGTTGAAAAAGTGGAGTTCGGCCTGATCGACGGACTTGCTGATCAGCTCAAAAACCTCTACTGCATTAGTGTATGTAGCCGAGGGGTCATTGAATCCCCAAAGCACGAGGCTCGGTGTTTTCAGGCGACCAGCCTCGAACATTTCCATAGTTTCATCCTTGACTTTATACTGCCACCAACCGGTGCCCGAGTTACTGGCAAGACCTGGTCTGGCTTTTACCTTTTCGGGGTTTTCTGCGATAAAACGTTTTCTGAGGAAGTCAAATCTCTCTGCAGCCTGGCGTATTTTGGGATGCGAGGCCACCTCAAGTTCACCTTCCACATACTCATCGGTGATCCAGCCTTTATTAAAGGTGTTATCGCCGGACATCAGTCTCTCCCGAATAGATGCTTTGGTGGGAGGAGGCCCAGGAGGCCTCAGTTCTCTTGGCGGGCGAACAGGATTTCCCGGGGCCACAGTGTTGCTGTTGAAGATGGTCAGGGTCTTGACTTTTTCAGGGTGGTCCATAGCAATGCGAGCCGACGGCAGGGCTCCCCTGGAATGACCGGCTATGTGAAAATTATCGATACCCAGCGTTTCAATAAACCTGTAGATATGGTCGAGGGTGGCCCGCATCGAGTAGCCTGAATCGTCGAGAGGGAGGTCCGTAAGACCCATGCCCAGTTTGTCTAGTGCATACACATGGAAATGGGCGGCCAAGCCAGGAAAGATGGGTATCCATCTAACGCTTGAAGCTGTGCTGCCGAAATGACTCTCGTGGACCAGCACCATGGGGTCGCCGCTCCCACCTTCAAAGTAGCGGGTCCTGACGCCATCGACATCTACAAATTTGGCCTCGCCCATCGACTTGGTCCCGGCCGCTGCTGCCGAGAGGGATGTCGTCGATGCCAGCAAAGGCAAGGCGCTGATTCCCGTCACGGAATGTCCTAGAAAGCTTCTTCTGGAAAGTCTCATGGTTTTACCTCCTTAAAGCTGTGATCGTTTTCTACCCGGTAAACCCATATTGGTCCTGCCGGCCATTGTTGGCTTTCCCCTCAGATCCGGGTGTGTTCTTTCAAATGTTACGCCTCAAAGTGTCAGGAGGCAATCAAAAAGTCCATTGACATCATGGAACGGTCCAGCAGTGGATTGGACCGGTGTTTTGACGACTGTAATATTGGGACGGACCATTGAATCGATACAAACGGAGGGCATCTGCTGTGGTTGGGAGCGTTTGACACCTCAACCGCTTTGTTCGTAGTTGTGTTGGACCATCGAGACTGGCAGTAGGGCGGGCGAGGCGACACAGCTGCGCTGAATGCTAAATCTGTAGGAGGTAAAAAGGCAATCAGAATTGCCGCGTATCTTGGCTGGAGTGAGATGGTATGAGGTTGCCGTGGGCACACTGTAGGCACCCCCCCCTACTGCGTAGGAATATTCCAGCCATCTCTTCGCGCCTGTTTATTGTGCTGGCAACGCTTCCTTCCTCGCATCCTCAACGTACAGGCTGGCGATGTTTTGGGTGATTAAGCTCTCCTTCCGAAGCTTCGCGGCGGTGCTCTGGACACATGCTACGTACTTGGCCCGACTGAACGTCTCGCCCGCTTTCAGCAGCCCTAACCGGCGCCACGCCTTCGTGACGGTCTCACTGTTGTCCCGGCGTCCGTTCTCGTTCATGTCCACAAACATCAACTGCCCGTCTAAGGGTTCCAGAGTCGTCCCATCATAGGCCGCAAACCCGGTGGAGCCCGCACCTCGTGTGCCGCGGGTTGGAGGAAAGGGATAATACCTGCCTAGCGGGCAGGCCGTTTCCGGCAGACCAATGGCGCTGGCGCTGGCGCCCGCGTTCGGACTGTCAGATTTCGTCGCAGGCGGCTCGATCCCCTTCTCCACCCAATTATCCAGAAGATCAATCACCCCATCCATCAGTCGAGATAGATTCAGGATTTGGACATCGCCATCCT
>JAPUHZ010000208.1 GCA_027297485.1 Deltaproteobacteria bacterium | reverse complement strand
GTTTCTCTTTAAGCGAGCCCTGACAATTGCGGAGAAGTTCTTAGATCCTGAGCACCCAAACTTAGCAAAGTCCCTAGAGGACTACGCTCTCTTGATGCGCAAGACAAACCGGGAAGCAGAGGCGGCGAGATTAGAGGCCCGTGCCAAGGCGATCCGGGCTAAGCACGCTCAAGAGAATCCGACGAAGTGAAGCACGATGCTGGAGCTTTATCACAATGATATGTCGGTGTGTGCCGAAAAGGTCCGCTTTGTGCTTGCCGAAAAGGGGCTTAAGTGGAAGGGGCATCACCTAAACCTAAGGGCAGGAGACCAGCAAAAGCCCGAATACCTTAAGCTTAACCCCAATGCCGTCGTTCCGACATTGGTAGACAACGGCAGGGTGATCATCGAATCCACTGTCATCAACGAGTATCTCGACGACGCCTATCCCGAATCCGCTCTGCGCCCGCGCGACCCGCTCGCCCGAGCCCGGATGCGTCTGTGGACAAAGCAACTCGACGAAGGCGTCCATGCGGCAACAGGTGTGCTCAGCACAGCTATCGCATTTCGTTATCAGAAACTGGCCATGGGGCCGGAGAAACTAGAGATGTTTCTCAACAAGATGCCCGATCCAGCCAAGCGGGAACGCAACCGCGATACTATCTTTAAAGGTATAGACTCCATCTATTTCGCGGGTGCAATCCAGCGCTTCGATAAGCTGCTTGGCGATATGGAAAAGGCGCTGGCCCAAGAACCATGGCTTTCGGGAAAAGACTTTTCACTGGCCGATATCGGCTACGCGCCCTACCTGACCCGACTCGACCACTTGCAGCTTCAGAGCATGTGGGATAACCGACCGCACCTCGCAGGCTGGTATGAACGGATTAAGACACGTCCGGGTTATAAGACAGGCATAAGGGAGTGGTTTAATCCTTCTTATTTGACTCTGCTGCAAGAGAAGGGCAAAGAAGCCCAACCCCGGGTCAAAGAAATCCTCAAGGCGGCTTGACCGTCCCGACGACCGCCGCGAACACGGACTCCGTTCCTGGGATTTAACCTCAGCCTAACCTGCTCTCCCGATCCTGGCTCGGCGCCAAGGGAGGCTTCATCGGTGCGTACTCTGGAGCATACGTTGAACCTGCTTCTCCAACCCGGGGAGTTTGTTTTGGAGAATATCCCAGATGATTTCAGAGTCGATACCGAAGTACTCGTGGACCAGAATATCGCGAAGCCCTGCAACTTTTTTCCAATCTACTGAGGGATATTGGGTGCGGAGTCTTGGTGGAATTTTCTTCACCGCTTCCCCTATGATCTCGAGGTTTCGAGCTACCGCATCGAGGGTCTTTTCATCTTTGAAAAATTCCTCTTGCGAAAAACCTGCTGTATACCGACGAACCTTAGCGATTGCTCCAAGAATGTCATCCAAAAAGACTTTATAATCCCGGGGCATATATTGTCTCACTCAGAATCGTTTGGCGAAGCCTCGGCTTTATCGCGTCGGCAATTACTAGGTCCACCTTCCGCTGAAAAAGCTCCTCCAGAAATGCCTTTAGATCCATGTAGGCGTCAAAAGATTTTCTCTCGAACTCTACGACAAAATCCAGATCACTCGCTTTTGTCTCTTCGCCTCGTGCACAAGAGCCAAAAAGACCGATCCTTCTGACACTAAAGGCTCTAATTTTGTCACGGTTTTCTTCGAGAGTTCTCAGGATCGCATCGCGTCTGATCTTCACTAGGTCCTCCTCAAGGGTTTCTCTGCCGTCGTTACTTTTAGGCACGCTGTCCAGGAGACGGTTCATCTCCACGTTGAGCAAGAGACCCCATCGCCGGTTATATTTTCCTTTCTTTTGGAGTGTCGGGTCAAGGGCTGAAAAACCTGGCGTGAGTGAAATAGTCTTACGCAACGCCTCAGGATCGCCGAGACCCAATGCTTCCATCAGGTAACCCAAGCGCTTGGCTACTGCGCTATTCCCTATCTTCACGGCATATTCACGGAGCTTGACTTCGTTCAGCTCGTCCCAGGCTTGTGAGAGAGCTTTGACGATCTCTCCTACTCCGCCTACGTATTTTGGAAGATCCAACCCGTCAATGAGCGTCTTTTCATTATCTGTAACCGAGAAAGGTTGTTCGTTGATCCAGTCCTTCTCAATCCCAAAGAACTTCCTCGGCTGAACAGAGACGATCTTAAAGGTAACACCCAGGGCTTCTTTAGTGTTCAGTTGGACGTGATGATTCGTCGCTATAAAGACTGTCCGGGGAATTTGCTCTGTCATGCCGTGATGGTTCAGGGCGGACCAGTACGCAATAACGGCAGGCGAAACCAATTCCATGGCTATCAAGAATTCGTGAAGTTGAGGAATACGGGCCTCGCCGGATGAGAGCGGAATGACTGCAAACCTACCCCGCTTAATCCGACGGATCCACCCTTTTCGCTCTAGGCGATCTAAAAACTGAGGAAGCAGATCTTTTTGAAAAAGGCGGCGAGCCTCTTCTATAGAAAAGGTGGGTTTTGTAGCCACCTTGACCAAGAATCCAGCCTCCATCCTGCCAAGAGGCTCTCTTGTTATATTTCGACCATCGTTAATCATCTGTCCAGCCCATTTTCGATGTACGAACTATAACACGATACGCAATCTAGTCAAGTCCATCCCCTGCCCTGTGAAACCCTCCGGTAGCCTCTAGGTCTTACCCTCGTTGCGTTCTCTGAGGCAAAACGTTCACTAAAAGTGAACAGCCAAAATTAGTGAATAGAGCGGTTATATTTTGACCGCCATTTGTAAGTCCTGCAGGTTATACTTAGCGTGCGAAATATAATGATGATGGCCGTGGAGTTATCCGTGCCGCCATCAGGATTCAGAAATTGTAAAGAAGGCCAGACCCCTCTGCCTTAACTCACGATTACGAGCCACGATTTTCCCTTTTACCTCTTTCCTTTTGTCTGTTGCCTCTTTCCTTTTGCCTTTTTACTTTTACCTTTTTACTTTTACCTTTTGCCTGTTGTCTTCTTGTTCAATTTGCCCTATTTTATGACGAAAATAACTTTGGCCGGCTTCCCAATCCGGTGAGATCTTCGATTTGCTTTACATCAGCCCGGACTGGTTCCCCAGCCGGGCTTTTTCTTTCAGAGGATGAACAGCAAGAATCAAGCCCTCGGAACACTTAGACGCGATTTTGCTTAAAATAAATTAAAGAGCCGTCCGGGAGAGGTCCCGAGCAACACCGTTGTCACGTTAGCCTTCAAGAATAATTACCATGGAATATCTGACTGTAGATGCATCTAAGGCTTACTTAGAAACAACTCGATTATTTTTTCATTTTGGGCTCCTCAGCTGGACTCATTACCTCGATAGAATGTTTGTGTTAAAGCAAATGACAGAGGTGGATGATCCACGCCATGCTTAGAAGAAAGTATTAATAGTCGAGGAGTGGGACGTAGAAAGCGAATTGTCATTAGAACATCAGCAGTTGGCTGAAGAAAATGCCTCAAAAAATTATAACTATGGCTTAAAACCTGGAATTAGTCGTGATAGGCGAGGCTATTACCAGTACCTTGCCCGTATTAAGGGACTCAAAGAGTGGGTATTCCATCAATACGACGATGACTTTTTTCCA
>JAPUHZ010000207.1 GCA_027297485.1 Deltaproteobacteria bacterium | reverse complement strand
GGACCTTCTCGCCTGGGCGAACACGTAGTCGATTGCCAAGCTGGACTTGATCCAGGGGAATGTCTACCTCACTGCCATCTTCACGCAGCAACCGGGCGGTCTTAGGTGCAAGACCTAGCAGGGCCTTGATTGCGCTGCTGGTTCGACTTCGTGCGCGCAGTTCAAGTACTTGACCTAAAAGCACCAGTGTGATGATAACTGCAGCGGCCTCGAAGTAAATGGCTACTACACCTCCGAGGCCTCGAAACGACTCTGGGAATATAGCAGGGAAGAGCGTAGCTACCAGGCTATAGACATACGCCGTTCCAACGCCGATGGCGATCAGGGTGAACATATTCAAGCTACGGTTAACCACTGACAACCAGCCGCGTTGGAAGAAGGGCCATCCACCCCAAAGGACCACCGGCGTGGCTAGGACAAGCTGAACCCAGGCGAGAAGGGTGGGGGATAACGTCCTCTGAACTGGCTGGCCGGGGATAGTCTCCGACATAGCAAGAAACAGCACAGGCACTGACAGAACAACACTGGTCCAGAACCGGCGGGTCATGTCTACCAGCTCAGGGTTGGTCTCTTCTTCCGCCGTCACAGTCCGTGGCTCCAGAGCCATACCGCAAATCGGACAAGATCCTGGCTCCTGTTGAACAATCTCAGGGTGCATGGGACAGGTGTATTCTGTCTTGCTCGACGGAGGCGTGATCGTCATAGGCTCTAAAGCCATCCCGCACTTCGGACATGCACCTGGTTTAGATTCACGGACTTCAGGATCCATTGGACAAATGTAAATATTACCTTGGTCTGTTGAGGAGCCTTTGCTGTGAGCCTGGTCACCAGCCGTCTGACTCGATGAGGCTAAGTATTGAGTCGGTTCAGTGCGAAACTTCTCCAGACAATGAGGGCTGCAAAAGAAATAGCTTTGCCCGTTATGGTTATACTGATGCTTTGCAGTGTTTGAATCTACATCCATACCGCAAACTGGATCTTTCATAGGTTCACCTCGCGAAGATAAAGTTCAATCAAAACAACCAAGATTGTTAATCTTGCTGCTCATCTTCCCTGAACTCACGAGTGGATATCAGCTTCTTCCACTCTCCTCGCCGGGGGAAGAACATCGGCACATTTTTTCGATAAGTTTCGTATGAATTACCGAACTCTTGTATCATCTTATGCTCCTCTCTCAGCGAGAGGCAATAATAGGCCCATACGATGACGGGAAATAAGACCAGGGTTGGAATGGTCGGCCAGTGAATCAATTGACCGAAGACGGCAAGGAAGATACCCGTGTATTGGGGGTGGCGGACCACAGCATAGAGTTTATCTGTAGCTAACCGTTTCTCTTTGGTCGCGACGTAGACTTCCCTCCAACCCTCGATGAGGATAGAAATACCTGCGAACACCAGAGCATAGCCCACCAGCATCTCGACCATGGTACCCAGCACTCCCCACCCAAAGAGGGATGCCCATAGGTGCCCGCTCTCATGGACCCACGGGAGATCGAGGCCCAACCAACCGGTAAGCAGATAGATCGTCAGTGGGAAACCGTACATCTCCGCGTAAAGCGCAATTATAAAAGCTTGTACCAACCCTGCCCGGCTCCATTCCCTCCAGCCTTTTGGCGCAACATAGCGATAGAGGATCCATGAGGCGATCACCACCATGATTATACTAAGCTCCCAAAACCCGATGTTCGTTGCTGGATCCATTTTCCGCTCAACCGATTCCGTTAGCCTTCTGGAGCTCCCGTAGGTAAATGATAATCAGTTCAACCTGACGTCGACCGACTTGCGGTTGTGGTGGCATCTTGCCAAATAGCCAGTGGTGCTGAGGAACCCCTAAAGATACGGCGCGAATAAATGAAACATTGCTGTGATGAGAGGGACTATAGATTCGGTGCATGAGAGGGGGGCCCTTGTCGGTCCCAGCGGCATTCTGGCCGTGACATACGACACAGAAGTTTCCAAAGGCGACCTCTCCTCTCTTCGCATCCGGAGAAAGTTGCGGGACATAAACAGTGATTTTCTCTCTGGTTCGATTCCGGATCAGGTAAAACCCGCCTACGATAAGCCCAAACGCCAGGAGCACGCTTGTGAAAATAAGTGTGAATTGCTTAGACTGTTTCATGGTCACACCCCTCCATCCTCACAAATAGTTCACTCGATCGGTTGAGCACATATAGAAAACCCCTACTGCAACAAACGTGACAATGCATCCCAACGTCGCTCCCTCGATCTCGCCACGGCACGCCACATTCGTCACTAAAGTGTGTCAGGCGCGTGATATACGCAAAACCATTTTGCATCCTAACATCACTGGCTAGGCCATGAGGTCTACCTTCTTGGCTTCAAATTCTTCCTTTTCGATCTCACCCTTGGCATAGCGCTGCTTCAAGATTTCTAGGGCATCTTGCGACGGCTTTGAGCCAGGTTGAGGAAAGATAAAACGCGCAAGTAATATGATTCCCCCAATAATCAACCCCCAGAAAAGCACCATGGAGACCATCATCATGAAAATTCCCCAACCTCCACCCATCATTCCATAATGCCAGGCCCAAGGGGTTTGAGGTGGACCGGGTACTTGTCCTTGCAAAAGCATTCCGGGGATTAGCCATGTCATTTCCATATTAGAACCTCCTTTTCTCGAATCGAGCGTAAACCCTCCTCGCTTGAGACTATTTAACTGCAGCTGTGGCCCTTTTCTTCAAACTCGCCCCATGTTGAGTCAGGATCTCTCCCATCCGCTCCATCAGCTCCTTCCGCATCTTCTGCTGAAGCTCAGGACTTGCCTGACCGATGGCGTTCCCGTATTTCTGCATCATCTGGCCCATGGTGCTCATGATCTCGGCGTGAACGGACATCATGGCCCCCATGATTTCACGAGACCCAATTACCGGTCCCATCTGGCCCATGCCTTGCTCCACCATGCCCATGCCTTGACCCATCATACCCATTCCTTGGCCCATCTGGCCCATCATACCCATACCCGGGCCCATAGCCCCCGGACCACCCCTTTGACCTTGACCCATCATCGGCTGGCCTCCACAAGGATTTTGAGGCATCCGTTGGGCAACACTGTAGCCTGCAAAACCCAGCAACAGGATCAACACCAGAATTAAAAACATTCCTTTCTGCATCATAATTCGCCTCCATTCTTTTTCTCATTTTCTGATTTTGGAGATTGTTTTGGTTACAAGCTTCCGCTTTCTAACCGCCCTTTTTGCTTCTAGGGGAGAACCTAGGAAAATAAGCGTGCGAAAAGAGGGTAGGTATCTCAGATCTGAAACACCGAGAGGAACACGTGGAATGGTGAAGTAGTTGGAATAGAAATGGAAGAGGGGCGGTACAACGAGAAGAGTTTTGCGTGATCATGCTTGGCCCATCTGAGAAGAAGGCCTGGCCCTGAGGCAACCGACCCCTGCGGAGGCACGCCATTGTTAGAAAGTCTAGTAGTACGTATCCGGGAGCTCTCTATCATGGGGCCAATTTGTAGGTTGAGTTTGAGGCAATGGATTACGGATGATGAACGATGCTGAAGATTCCCATCTGATCCTGGCTGCCGTAGGGTCCCACGATAGGTTGAATGGGGAGTATTGTTATGATCTGAACGTCCCCAATCGACCGAGCAGCTCCCAAGTGCCTGGGCCACACCCCCGTAAATTAGGAGAACGGCGAGGACTATTATATAAAGGCGTCTCATCTGTTACGCTTTCGCATTATCTTATTTAACTGTTTCAATCAAGCATAGGTGAGACAGCCGGCCACCCCCTAAGGCCCACGACCTCACCATATTCCAGATACGGCCATACCAGCAAATTCTACGCGCGCATCATGTCAATTCCTGCTTCATACTCTCGTACTGCTCTTTGTTGATCTCACCGCCGGCATACCGTTTTTTCAGGATATCCAAGGGGGTCTCTTCTGTCCGCGACCCCTTCAGCTTCCCTTCATTGATAAACCACCGGACCAACAAGACGATTCCCGCAATGATCAGGATCCAGAACAAAAGCATCATTAACCCGCCGAACAGACCGAAGCCCGCTCCCCAACCGGTCATCATCGCTCCTGGTATCATTAGATTCACCTCCCTTCGAGTCCTCACTGTGTGCGTATGAAATGCTATCTAACTTTCATAAAGACGGACAACAAATGTGGGGACAACGACCCACTGGAGCACGGGGACTAGGCCTATACCAGCAACCATGGGCATCCAATAGCTGTATGCCCATCCCTCCAGAAGGTAGACGTTTAAGTACTCACTAAAAACAGTGTAAACGACCCCGATCGCCATGAAAGCAATATAGGATACCCATTTAACATTACTCATCCAGGAACGTCCCCAGATCAGCGCCACAATCCAAAAGGCAAAAAGCAAAATCAAAGCATCACCCGCAGAGCAATGAACGCGGTTGTATACAAGCGTAACCCCCGACGCCTCAAAGGTATCGGCGTAGAACGGCGACTGAAAAACCTCCCACGCCAGGGACAGCACAAAACCAAACACCAGTATGCGGATCTCGGCAAAAGCCTTTAGTTGATGGAGCTCCTTGCCCGGCAGGTAAACTAAGCTTTTCATGCAATCTCCTCGATTGAGATCTCTCACTCGACCGTCCAGCGGAACAGCCGTTCAGGTACGCCTGCAACATCTTTAACGACGAGTATTACGGTCTTCGGTTTTGGCTGTGGCCACGAAAATTGGAGAGTTGCTTTTCGGTGATGTCCACCTCCTCCAATACCCTCCACGGAGGTAGGAACCAACTCACGACCCCCGACGTCGCGCAGCCGGACGATCTCTCCGAAACGATACACATCCAGATTCACGGAGTGAGTATCCATACTAACCCGGAACGTGGCGCCATTACGCGTCTGTTCCATAAGATCCACCGACACCTTAACTCCCCCGCCGCGGACCGATTGCTTTGCCTTCTCCAGTGTGTCGGCTGAGGCCAATGATCCAAACACCAGAAAGCCCACTGTAACGATCATGATTCCCAAGGCCGTAGGTCTCATGTTCATTTGGCTTCCTCCTTAGCCTATGTGCCTTTGACTTTAATGAGTGGTACCAGCTCACCACGTCTGCGGTGATAAAGAATCAACCCCAGCATCCACAGGATGCCCAGGAGCATCATTGCCAATCCAAAGACCATCAGGTCCCGTTTGTACTCGCTAAGAAAGAGTGCCGCACCGGTAAGGCCAGCGATGGGGGCAATATCCGTAACGTGGTGGAGGCAGCAGGCTACCATGGCGATAGTAGAGGTTCCTGAACCTGAGGTTCCCACAACCGTGGCACTCCGGCTAACATGATGCATCCCGCTCCTGAGATAACTGAATAGGGCAATCTGAACACCAAATCCGAGCGTAATGGCCACCACAAACGCGCCGTCCTCACGAATGAGGTCGAGCAGGTGTTCAAGGGACCTGGAACTCAGCCAGATAACCAGAGTGTAAAATACAAGGAGCAACGTGGAGGCCGTTAAGCCCGCATGGAATGGAGTGCTCCAGGTTAGTTTAAGAAGTCTGCCAACCGAATAATCGGTGAACATCGCTCATCAGTGTACCGATGTTATTTATAGTCTCCCTTGCCCACAGCTAAGTACCCTTACAGCAAGGCTTATGCCACCCACCCAACCCATTAGAATTATTCATGGACCATCGCCTGTCACTCTACTTGGTTTCCCAAGCCTGGGAATTCCTACTATTGCTTTCGCAAAGTTAAAAATGTTCTCTCCGTTTTCTTTCACCGCTATCCTAAGCGATTAGTGAGCTCTCACCCGTTTTTCGGCTACAGGGTCGGCGGCCCATCTCGGCTGGGGCTAGTGCGAGGAGTGTTGAGCCGATCAAACTGCTGAATATGACGACGGCTAGCGGGTAGTCCTTGGCTGCCGCGATTATTATACGTTTAATGATGCGAAAAACGAACGTGAAGCCAACGACCTTCTTTCTTGATACTCACCACTGCTAGTTCCCAATCGGACATTCCTTTTATCGGCTCGCCTTGATAAACAGTACTCCCCTTAGGGTTACCGGATAACTTGAGGTTACGGGAATGCTGAGACCCATCATGGCCTTTCATCATCAACCTGACTTGGAGGTCCTCATGCTTCAGAGGCTTCATGGTTTTGTCGTAAAGATACAGTTTCGGGTTTCCATCCTTGTCAAGGAGGAACTCCGCATGGATCCCCTCTGCCTCCCGCACAATCCCGCCATGGGGAGTTTTATGCCCGTGACCTTTAGGCACGGGATCACCAAGAGCTTGACTGGGAAATGCCAAAGCAAAAATTAGCAATAGGGCAAAATGTTCTCTTAAAAAT
>JAPUHZ010000206.1 GCA_027297485.1 Deltaproteobacteria bacterium | reverse complement strand
GGGGACGGGAGGGTGGCCGTCGAGGCAGTGACCTATTGACTCATGCCGGAAGGTTTTCTCCTGAGGAACCACACTTTTTAACGGAGAGCCCCACCGTTGGGGAGGTCAGATGCAGAAAGCAAACCCAGCTTATGTTAACAGATAAAAACCGAGCAAAATGCAAAAGATTAAAACCTTTGTTGATAGTTAATCTAACTCCACCTTGAACTTTCCAACCAGATCAAGTAATTAGGCCTTTCCAAGTTCTGAAAGATTCATATTCTTGAGAAAGATGAGGAGGACGCCTTGCAGCTCCCACCTATTGCAACAACTACCGTTGGTAGCTTTCCCCGCCCAAGCTGGCTCGCCGATCACGCGCGAAGTGACGTGACCTTTCGCCCGCAGGGCGCGTCCCTCCGTGAGGCCCAGGATGACGCCACGCTGGTGATACTCCGTGAACAAGAAGAAATAGGACTCGATTTACTGACCGACGGAGAGCAGCGTCGGCCCAACTTTATTAGCTACGTTCTGGGTTTCTGGGAAGGGATGGATGTTGTCAGACTGGCTCATAAGCCCGTCCACCGGCGGCGAGCGAGCGAACGGCTGTTGCCTCGGGTGGTGGGGAAGATAAAGCGTTTCCGGCCTGCGGTTGTGGAAGATCTTCGCTTCGCCAAGGCTCACACCGGCAGGCCCGTCAAGATGGCGGTTCCGGGCCCCATGACTATAGTTGATAGCACAGTTGATGAGACCTACGGTGATGAAGAGGCGTTGGCCATGGATGCCGCTGTGGCTATCAATGCGGAGCTTCTGGATCTGCAAGCCGCCGGCTGTGATATTGTGCAGATCGATGAACCTGCCATGACGCGCTACCATGAGAAGGTGGCTGCCTATGGTGCCCGGGCGCTTGATCGCTGTCTTGAGGGAGTTAACATCGCGACCATTGTCCATTTGTGCTATGGCTACCCAGGCGGCGGTACTCGACAACATGAATTCGAATACCCCGAGCTGCTGAAGCATCTCGTGAAGACACGAATCGGGGGATTTGCGGTCGAGTTTGGCAGAAGCAACTACGATCCGGCCGTTCTTGCCGTGTGCAAGGGCCGGCTCGTGATGTTCGGCTGTGTCGATCCGGGTGATTCGCCTCCTCCGGCTGTGGGGGCGGTCGTGAGTCGTGTGTGCGCCGCGTTGGATTACATCGACCCGGCGAAGATGTTGCTGGCTCCTGACTGCGGTTTAATGACCATCAGCCGGGACCTCGCCCGGACGAAAGCTCGACTGTTGGTTGAAGCCGCACGCATTGTGCGGCAAGATTTATGATTCCTCAAAGAGAAGAGTTGTTTGCAGAACCCTGCCGGTATCTAGACATTTCCACCTATGTTGTGGGAGAATAATCATATGGCGACAGCATCGCACGCGGCCATTGGAGTTCTTCCGACGGGGGCGCCGCTCGGCGCCGAAATCCGTGGTGTCGATTTGTCAGCGGATCTCGATACGGCAACGCTGGAGGCGATTCGCAGGGCCTGGGACGAGCACCTCGTCCTCCTATTCCGCGACCAACAATTGAACGAACCACTCTTGCTCGCGTTTGCCAGACACTTCGGCGAACTGGATCCGCCCGGGCCAAATCCCTATGGCCGCACGTTCGTTCCCGAGTATCCGGAACTCAACGTGATCTCCAATGTCCGGGACGCTGACGGTAGGCCCATCGGTAACCTCGGCGACGGGGAAGCCGTGTGGCATGCCGACATGACCTACCTCGACACACCGCCCAAAGGGGCAATCGTGTACGGCGTTGAGATTCCATCCGGGCAAGGTGACACTTATTTTGCCAACATGATAACGGCCTACGCCACCTTAGCCGACGACCTGAAGCGGCGCATCGCCGGCAAGCGGGCCATCCATGACGCGGCCCACAATAGTGCCGGTATGTTGCGCAAGGGGTATAAGGAGATCGACGACGTCAGGCAAACTCCAGGCGTGCGGCATCCACTGGTGCGTACCGATCCGGCAACCGGCCGGCAGGCTCTATTCTTGGGCCGCCGCCCGCACGCTTACATCCCCGGCCTTTCGGTACAGGAAAGCGAGGAGGTGTTGGATGCGCTATGGAAACACGCCGGCAGTATGCGATTTGCCTGGAGACACCAGTGGCGCGTCGGCGACGTTCTGATGTGGCAGAACCTCTGGGTCCTGCACCGTCGAGATGGATTCGATCCCGATAGCCGCCGCGTCTTGCTACGGGCGCAGATCAAAGGCGAACAGCCTATAGTCTGAAATGAGTCAGTCTAGCGGGCCGCTGAAAAAGCCTCATCTGCTTCGTTGCGCTCAATCGCCTCTCTCCGGCGTACTGCTCAAGTACGCCTCCGCTCGTCGAATTTTCGCGCGCCTCGCATCTGAGATCTTTTTGAGCAGCCCGCGAGCAGAGTTTTTCAGCACTCTGCTAGCGATTGAAGGATCAAAGCTGGACTACAGTGAGTTGTCAGCAGGCAATCGTGAAGTCAAAAAACGCTGGAGGAACAAGAACAATGGAAAATGACACGTCGGTTCCCAAGAAAAGCGATCCGATTATTATCGAGACGGCAGGAATGCGAATAGCGGTGGATCATCGCCGTGGCAAAGGTGGTGGTGAAGGGGTGACTTTCAATATCACCGTGGCTGGCGAAAAAGAGAAGGGAGCGAGAATTCTCCGCTTCGACTGCTTCGACAAGGAACCGCATTACCATATTGGCCCGTCAGGTAAATCTCCCGCCCATGATATGGAGAATGAAGGTATAGAGGACAATGTTCGCTGGACTCTAGATCAGCTAAAAACTCGATTCCCTTCTATGGTCACAGAAGCGGGATATGAAGAAATCGCCAAGATGATCGACCAAAAAACCATAGCCGATAGGCTTTCCCAGGTTGAAAAGGATATCCTTGCCATAATTTAGCGGGAGAAAAAGAGAAAAAGAGGTCGAGTCCGATTTTGGCTTTTTATAAGATTTCCGGGGTCCCAATCTTTATAATTTCTATACTAAAGGTAGTTGCCTTCACTCCTGCCTACGTCATTCTCCTCTGGCGAAGGGGTTATTTGCCGAGGCTTAGTATATGCAGAAGCTCTTGGCAGAGAGGGCGGCTATCAGGCCATGCTTGCAAAGGGTGAGGCGAGAAATTGCTAAGTGCACTTTTGGTTTTCAGGCCTGAATAGGGTATGGGAAAAATTTTGTCTGAACACCGAACGACTGTACTATCCCTTACTACTCCATAATGAACCAACTACCGTTCTCCCGGACGTAGGAAATAGGCTCCCTACTTGTTCTGACCTTTGCCATGTCCTGATTTGCCGTGCCCTCCAGTTTGTCCATATCCATATCCATGCCCTCGGCCGGTCGTGATGCCGCTCGTTGCACCAATAGAGCGACCGGATCCGGTTACGATTCCCTTACCACCATGGGTCTTACCTGACGTTCCCTTCCAGGACTTTCCCACCGATTTGCCGCTACCGGTTACAATACCACCCTCGGTTGCACCCACCGATTGACCGGAACCGTTGACTATGCCACTTCCTGTCGAAGAAGTGGTCCCAGCGGTTGCACCATGGTTGGCTGTATTATGACCGCTCACAACCGAGCCCAGCTTAAAACCTAGCTCCTTAGATATTTCCCCCCAGCCCATACCCTCGCTTCGCAAGGTAAGAACTCCTTGAATATCCGTGGTTGTGGCAGAGGTACCGCTACCAGTCATGATGGCCCCTCCCAAGAGCGCTGCTTGGAGCTGCTCTGGAGTGGGCTGAGTGATGCCAAACTGACTCAGCTGAGCCTC
>JAPUHZ010000205.1 GCA_027297485.1 Deltaproteobacteria bacterium | reverse complement strand
ACACCCATGCTATATTTATGGCCCCTTCTACCTGCTTAAACTCTTTATCTCCGGTCACCAATTCTGCCTTTTGTTGTTTTGATAGTGCCGCAGCGAAACAGTCAGCGTACAACATCTTATGCTTGGATTTGAATTCGGCGGCAATTCTGGTGAGAGTAAGGTCAACATCTACTATCTCAATCGCCATCTTATCGATGTCCTGAATGAATTGCTCCGCGATTTTTTCCCCTTGTCGGCGGGCAATGTTGTACCAAACCTCACCCCAGTTGATCACATTCATCAACAGCGGCTGGCCGCTTTTTTCTGCCTCCAACAAAAGCTTCTCAACTCTCTCTGCACCAGGCTCATCTTCGAAGAAAGCCATCAATGACCAACTATCCAGCACCCTCAAGCGAGCCATACTACAGCTCTTTCTCTCGCTTGCGCTCTTCAACTAGAGCTTTGAGCACGCCTTTACCTCTTAGAGACCCGCGCAGCCTACGGTAGAAGTGCTCCGTAATGGGCTTTAAAATGATTTCGTCCTCCCCCTCGATAATATGGATTTTGGTTCCCGGTTTGATATGAAATTTTTTCCTTAGCTTAGCAGGGATGACAATCTGACCTTTAATTGTCGCGTATGTTTCCATAAAACCCCTATGTGGAAAGTATTACAAAGAGGGTACCGAACTACGTAAAGTAAGTCAAGTTTCTAACGTAATACAAATTTTAGAATGTCCAATTAGTCCAACCTGGTTATTTTCTCAACTTACTACGGCTGTTTGACCTGTTCCAAGACCATTCAACCCAAAAAGAGCCTTGCTGCATTCAGAATTTCCTTTTCATCTCTATCCGGCTGAAACCAGTGGATCTCCTGATCAGACCGGAACCAGGTGAGCTGGCGTTTGGCAAGGTGGCGCGTATCGCGCTTCATAAGGGAAATAGCATCCTCTAGACTCATGCTGCCGCTTATGTAAAGCCCCATATGGCGGTAGCCGACACTCTGCAAAGGTTTGAGATCCAGGCTGTAGCCCCGCTCTATTAGCCCTCTCACCTCCTCTTCAAATCCCTTTGCAATCATCTCGCCGCAACGTCGATTAATGAGGTCATATAGCTCCTCCCGCTCGCGGTTCAATCCTATTTTCAAAGTCTCAAAGGGACTTTCTTTAAAACCATGCTCCCTTTGCCATTGGCTCATCCCCTTGCCCGTCACCTCGAACACTTCAAGGGCGCGAATGATCCTCTGACGGTCATTAGGATGAATCCAGGAGGTGGCGTCCGGATCGACCTGTCTAAGACGCCCATAAAGAGATCCAAGTCCTTTTTCTTGTGCTTCCTGCTCCAGACGCTTTCTAATTTTCGGATCCTTCGAGGGTCCGACAAATAGGCCATGCGTCAGGGCTCGGATATAGAGTCCTGTTCCTCCACTGAGGATAACCTTCTTACCTTTTGACCAGATCTCCTGGGCACTTTTTAATGCCCGCTCTCGATACATGGCGACGTTAAACTCTTCATCAGGATCGATGATGTCGATCAGATGATGTGCCACTTTTCGCCGCTGTTCCGGCGCAGGCTTTCCAGTACCGACGTTCATGGCACGATACACCTGCTGCGAGTCGGCGTTAATGATTTCTCCGCCAAATTCTAAAGCTACGTCGATTGCGACCCGACTCTTCCCCACACCAGTAGGACCGAGGATGATAACGATTTTAGGCTTCATGAAGATTTTGGATCTGGGGTTTTAGATTTTCGATTTTAGACTTCGTCGCGAATTCTGCAGAAAGATTGAAGCCAAAATCTAAAATGGGCAAGATCATGCCCTCTTAAACATTCTTTCCAACTGTTCTTGGGTAAATTCGAGCAAGACGGGACGGCCGTGGGGACATTGTGTGGCAAAGTCGATTTGGTCCAGTTCGTTCAGGAGGGCGCGGATCTCCTCTTTCTCCAGCTTCCTGTTCGCGCGGATTACGCTATGGCAAGCGATAGTCGCTAGGCGTTCTTCCAAGCCTTGCTCCAATTTTTTGGACTCACCGACCTCGGCAATCTCTGCGATCATTCCGCGCATGATTTCCCGGTAGTCCCCGGGAGGAAGGAGCGCCGGCACCGCTTTAATGACAAAGGTGTTAGGTCCGAATCCCTCTACGGTAAAACCTAGACGATCTACCACGCTGATTCCCTGCTCAAACAGAGCTACCTCGGGAACAGGAAGTTCCAATATCTGAGGGATCAAAAGATTCTGACTTTCGATGTCTCCATGCTTGAGTTGGCGCCGCATCTTCTCGAAGGCAATGCGCTCATGGGCAGCATGCTGATCGATTAGTGCCATGCCACGTTGAGATGCGCAGACCAGATAACAACCGAGAAGCTGGCCCATGATATCCAGCGAGGAAAAAAAACCCTTACTGGAATCATCTCCACTGCCACTAGGCCCGATAGGGCTAGCCTTTGAGAAATCGAGGGCGGACTCAGGGGTCGGTGCAGGATATGGGAGAGGCGCCTCCTGAACCCCTAGAAAGACGTTTTCTCTTTCCTGGATGGTCCTGGGTGATGGGCCTTTGGCCTTTTCCTTGAGTTTCTCTTGCACTGCCTCCACCACCGCATCATGGACCTCCGATTGGCGGCGGAAGCGGACCTCGTATTTCGCCGGATGGACGTTGACATCCACCTCCTCAAAGGGAATTTCAAGATAAAGCACTACTGCAGGATAACGACCTTTCATCAAAAGGGTCTCGTACCCCTGTAGGACAGCATGGGTGAGGATACGATCCCGCACAAATCGTCGATTGACATAGGTCAAGAGATAACGGGAGTTGGGAAAGGAGCTCGGCGAAAAGCTTAAAAAACCGCTAATTCTCAACTTCCCCTTACCCCAGGAAAAGGGAGCCATACCCTGAGCAATCTCCCGCCCCAGGACTTGTTCCAGGCGGTCCTGAAGTTGCAAGGCTGCAACGTGGTCACAAAGCATTCTCCCAGTATGGTAAAGGCGAAAATGGACATCACCGTAGGCAAGTGCCATGCGGTTGATCACATCACAAACATGGCTTAATTCCGTCGCTGGCGCTTTTAGAAACTTGCGCCTGGCAGGTGTATTAAAAAAAAGCTCTCGTATCTCCACCGTAGTCCCTACGGGACAACCAGCCGCCACAGGTTCCCCTTTTTTTCCTCCATCGACCCGCAGCCGGCATCCCAGCTCCTCTTGCCGAGTGCGGGAGACAATCTCCAGCTTCGATACAGATCCGATACTGGGAAGTGCCTCCCCCCGAAACCCCAAAGTGGAGATGCAAAAGAGGTCAGCCTCATCTTTCAGTTTGCTGGTGGAATGTCTCTCCAAGGCCAGGGGCAGCTCCTCGGAGCTGATCCCCTCTCCGTTATCGCTAACACGGATCAGTGAGGTCCCGCTCCTCTCTACCCAAACCGAGATCTCCTTGGCCCCGGCATCCAAAGCATTTTCCACCAGTTCCTTTACGACTGAAGCGGGACGCTCGACTATTTCACCGGCGGCGATGCGACTAACCCATCTCTCGGGAAGAAGGATAATTTTCACAAAATGAAGATCTCCTTTTTTAAACCATAACTTAGCCCGTAGGATCAGGTCAAGGAAAATAGAACTGTTGACAATACCGATCCTTGCCAGGTAATCTAAAAGAAGTGCGATCGAGGCCGGGGTTTTGGTCCGGTGATCTCCACACGCAAGAGTAAGCAGGGCGCACCGAGGTTTGCTCCATGGTGACGATTATGGGGAACCGGTCTTACGGGTAAAAAGAGTGCTATTCTGTATCCACCCTATCTTAACGTGTTCAGGAAGAAAGTTAAAAAACTTTAGTCGAAAAGTACGGCTCTCTCCTCTTTAAGTAAATTGTTGGGAGCAATACCTTTCAAAGGAGGTCATCGTGAGAAGAGGGATTTTACAGATTGTCTTTCTCGTTCTTTGCTTCTTTCCCCCTCTATATCTTCATGCCTCTCAGGAAAATACGGTCATAGAGATGACACTCAAGAGGGTAATGCTCGATCCTTACAGCAAAACACCGGTCGTGATTCTAGAAGACATCCAGGAGAAAAAGATTATTCCTATTTGGATCGGCAAGGCCGAGGCTACCTCCATTGCCATGGAACTGGAACACGTTAAACCCCCTCGCCCACTTACCCACGACCTTATCCGCAATATCCTCCAGGGCATCGGGGTTGTGTTACAGCATATAACGGTTACCGATCTGCGCAACAACATTTATTACGCCAGCATTACCTTGAAGCTCAACGGTCAGGAGTTCCAGATTGATTCACGGCCCAGCGATGCCATCGCTGTCGCCTTGAGGATGAAAGCACCTATCTTTGCCTCATCCCGAGTTTTGGCAAAGGCCAGGCAGTTGCCCTTCCCCGATAAACCAAGAGGGGATTTTCGCAAGATTATGGGTATTCACGTCCAACCTCTGACATCAGAGCTAGCCCGCCTCTTCGACATCCAAGTCAAAGAGGGAGTTCTAGTCGCTGATGTCGAACGCGGAAGCACTGCCTCAGAAGCAGGTATACAAAGAGGAGATATTATCCTTAAGGTCGACAACAGGATGATTCATGAGGTTGGTGATCTGGAATCTTTCTTTCAGGGATCGAAAAAACCGATCCGGGTAAAAATGGAGGTCTTGAGAAAAGGCAAGACTACCCCTCTGGTTTTAGACCTGCCCTCCTGAAAAACTCTAAGGCCTACCGTTGCTGGAAAAGAGTGTCGCACCCCATTTCTTCGCTGTCGCATCCAAGACCTCTTTGCTGGATTCTGCTACCATGGGAAAGTCCTTCATCCATTCAAACGGCCGGCAGGCATCGATAATCGCACGAGAATTGAACCCTTTTTTACCTGGCTGAATAATCGGGTCCAATGGCCCGCTCCAGCAACGGCGAATAATATCGATGTCATTCTCCGGATCCGAGCGGGTCGCCATAGCCCAAAGAACATCATCGGTACTGCTCGGGTCAATGTCATCATCTACAACGATCACGTAGCGGCCAAGATAGGCGCCGGCATGGCACTGTGAGGCAACCAAAGCTGCCTGACGGGCGTGCCCGGGATAGCGCTGCTTGATCGAGACCACGAGGATAAGTCGGCTTCCACCTGACACGGTGAGCCAAACCCCTTTCACATCCGGCACCCCGGCCTTTTCCATCTCATCCCAGATCAGGGCGGAGCGGAGATAGGAACGGTACCAGCCAAGCTCCGCGGGTGGTCTCCCCGGAGGGGAGCCCAGCAGGATAGGTTCATTGCGGTGATAGAGCCGCTTGATTTTTACAATAGGCTCCGGCCTCTCTGCACTCGCATAATAACCGGTCCACTCGCCGAAAGGGCCCTCGACTCGGGGCTCATCAAAAATTGCGTCTCCTTCAACCACAATCTCTGCGTTTGCCGGAATAGGGAGACCCGTATATTCCCCCTCAATCAGCTCCAGGGGTTCCTCTCTGATACCTCCGATAAATTCATACTCGGAGACGCCGTAGGGAACCTCAATACTGCCCCCCAAGAAGATCAGTGGATCATGACCGAATGACATCGCAACCTTACAGGGCCTCCCCGTGCTGGAATACTTCTCTCTCTGGATACGGCCATGTTTTCCCGGCGAAATGTAGAAACCAACGGTGTCCTTATCATGAATTATAACTCGGTAGGTTCCCCAGTTGACCCATCCCTCATCGGGATCACGGGTGATATCGATGCTTCCCGTCCCAATGTAGCGACCGCCATCATGTTCATGCCACTTAGGGGTAGGAAACTTAAAGAGATCGATGTCCTTTTCTTTATAGACATTCTCAAAAAGGGGGCTTTTCTTGACCATCTTCGGCGGTATCGGTTTGATCTTCTTATATTTCTCTCTCCAGGAACGGACGAAATCCATCTTTGTTTCGCCAGGAGGAAGATTCAAGGTAAGAGCCAGTCTCTTTCGTGAACTCAACGAATTTGACAAGATCCGATACCCTTTGGGGTAATCCTTGATCTCGTCAAAGAGCACGGCCGGGCCATCTTCCCGGTGATGCACCAGCTCTGTAACTGCGCCAATCTCTAGATTCCAGTCGCAACCTTTGAGGGTTTTCACCTCCCCCATCTCCTCCACTCTCTTAATCCAATCCCTGAAATCACGGTATTCCATTATCCCCTCCTAAATTACAAAACCGGTGAAAGTTTATATGAACGAAAGCTTTAATCACCTTAGCTAAATATTCCTGGCTGGTCAAGGATCGTTGAAATCCTCCACAGGACATGCTACCGATTTAACGTGTCAGGAAAGATCAGAGAGCTCCACGAGCTTAAGGGGATCGTTGCAAAGGCTAAAGCGAAAGGCAAAACAATCGTATTGACCAACGGCTGTTTTGACCTGTTGCACCGTGGGCACCTCCATCTATTGAAAGAGGCCAAAAAACTCGGCGATCTCTTAATTGTCGCCATGAACAGCGATAGGTCGGTCAGGAAAATCAAAGGTCCCGACCGCCCTATCCTTCCGGAGGAGGAGAGGGCCGAATTGATTGCTGCATTGGAAATGGTAGACTATGTGACATCGTTTGACAACCCTGACCCGTACGGAGTCATCAAGGAATTAAGGCCGAATGTATTAGTAAAAGGCGGGGATTGGGACAAAGATAAAATTGTAGGAACGGAGGTGGTGAAAGGGGACGGAGGGGAGGTTGCCGTCGTTCCCTATCTCGAAGGCTACTCCACCACTCAAATTATTGAAAGGATGCGCAAGAAATAATCATGGCAAGGATCTGTTCAATCTGCGGAAAAAGACGATCAGTCGGAAATAATGTTAGCCACGCCAACAATAAGACCAAGAGAATCTGGCAACCCAATCTGCAAAAGGTGCGGGCACGGCTCGACGGCCGCGTGCGGCGCATTCTTGTCTGCACCCAGTGTATTCGTTCCGGTCGGGTAGAAAAAGTGGCCAGAGCTTCGGTGCCTATCTCTTAATCCCTTTAACCCTTTTACCCCTTGCCCCTTGTTGCCTTGTAGACCCCTTTCACCTTGGAGATGTTCCGTAGAACGCGCTTGAGCTGGGCTGAATTCGTAATCATGATCTCAAATGTATTTAGGGCCTTCTGATCAGGGAAGGTGCGGATCTGGGCGCGCACAATGTTTGCGGCGGCACTGGTAATAGCGGCACTGATCGCCGCTAAAAGACCGGGTCTGTCCAAGCAGTGGACATCGATCTTTATCGGCCGTGGCGCCTGTCCATCATCCTGCCAATTCACCTCGACCTTCCTATGGGGGTCGCTCTCCAAAACCGTAGGACAGCTTGAGACATGAACGGTCACCCCTCTACCGCGGGTAATAAAACCTACGATCTCCTCTCCCGGTAAAGGATGACAGCAGCGGGCAAAGTGAACCAGGGTCTCCTCCACCCCCTTCACCTGGACCCCTAAGTCCCGTTTCTGGCCCGACACTAGGCGGAAGAGACGCTCCAAGGCCCCCACTGGTTGTCGTTTACCGGTATCGAGCTTTTCCGGAGGAACCAATTTAGCCAAGACCTGGTGCGACGTGATCTTCCCGTAACCTACGCCCGTCAGGAGGCCCTCCTCATCCTTCATTCCCAGCTCCTTGGCAATGGCCTCGATTCTCCCCTCGCGCCGCAGGGCGGCATAATCGAGTTTATAGCGATTGAAATCTCCTTCTAGAATCTCCCGTCCCAAAGCAACGCTTCTTTCCCTCTGCTGGGATTTGATCCAGTTCCGGATCCTCGATTTGGCTCTAGGGCTCTTGACCAGCTTGAGCCAATCGCGGCTCGGGCTTTGCTGATGTGTAGTGATGATCTCAACCGTATCGCCGCTTCGCAGAAGATACTTTAGGGGAACCAGTTGTCCGTTGACTCGAGCCCCGGAACAATGTTGGCCCACCTCCGAATGAATACGATAGGCATAATCAATCACCGTAGAACCTTTGGGAAAGTTCAGGAGGTCCCCCTTTGGGGTAAAGACATAAACCTCCTCGGAAAAGAGATCGTCTTTGATGCTTTGGAGAAACTCTTGTGGGTCCTGAAGATTCTGCTGCCACTCGAGAAGCTGCCGCAGCCAGGCAAACCTCTGGATCTCATTGAATTGAAAATCCGTCGCCTCTTTGTACCGCCAGTGACCTGCGATCCCTTCCTCAGCAATCCGATGCATTTCATGGGTACGGATTTGGATCTCCATACGCTCCCCGTAGGGGCCAATTACGGCCGTGTGAAGGGACTGATACATATTCGGCTTGGGCAGTGCGATGTAATCTTTAAAACGTCCCGGGACTGGTTTCCAACGGGAATGGACCAATCCCAAGGCCTCGTAACACTCCCGCACCGTATCCACCAGAATGCGAAAGGCCACCAGATCATATATCTGATCGTAGAGAAGGTTTTGGCTTTCCATCTTCTGATAGATACTGTAGAAGTGCTTAGGCCTTCCGGTCACCTCGGCGTCCACGCCCTCTTCTTCCAGTTTCTTGCTGATGATCGAGATCACTTCGTTGATGTACTTTTCTCGATCACCTTTCTTTTTGGCCACGTTCCGTTTCAACTGAAAATAAATCTCGGGGTGAAGGTATTTAAGGGCAAGATCTTCCAACTCGTACTTGATCCAGGCGATCCCCAAGCGATCGGACAATGGGGCATAGATGTCCAGGGTTTCCTGGGCCGTGAGAATCTGTTTCTCGACGGAAAGGTGACTCAGGGTTCTCATGTTATGGGTCCGGTCGGCAAGCTTGATCAGGATCACACGAACATCCTGGGCCATGGCTAGGACCATTTTCCGAAAGTTCTCTGCCTGTTTCTCTTCATGGCTGGTAAAATTGACCTGGCTTAGCTTCGTCACGCCATCCACCAGCGTAGCGATCTCGCCGCCAAAAACACTTTTCACCTCATCCAGGGTCGTCAGAGTATCCTCAACGGTGTCGTGAAGCAGTCCTCCCACAATACTCGGGACATCGAGTTTCAGGTCGGTGATAATCCCCGCCACGGCCATAGGATGTATCAGATAGGGCTCACCCGACAAACGTGTTTGCCCCTTGTGTACCCTGGCGGAAAAATCATAGGCCCGTCGGATCATCTCTGCATCGGCCGCAGGATGATAGGCCTTAACCTTTTCTACTAAATCGCCGATCCTAAGCTCTTTACTCATAATCTAATACCGTAGGTGCTGTCAGCCTATAGCCCTTGTCGACTGCTGAGTCCTTTAATCCTAGAAATCCTAAGCCTCTCGGCGATCACAATAGCCTTCAAAGACTCTAAGGCCTCTCGAATCTCCCGGTTCACCACGAAATAATCATACCTCAGGATCTCCCGTACTTCACGCCGGGCATTTTTCAGACGCTGCCGGATGCTTTCCCTCTGATCCGTCCTTCTGAGTGCCAGCCTCTTTTCCAACTCCACCCAGGAAGGGGGAAGGAGGAAAATGCCGACCGCATGATGGTACTGCTTCTTAATCTTCTTGGCACCCTGCACGTCGATATCTAAAAGGACATCTCTCCCACGCCGAATGTTTCGTTCCAGAGGCCGGCGTGGTGTGCCGTAGAGGGACCCGTGGACGTTGGCCCATTCGGCAAAGTCACCTCTAGCCCGCATCCCACCAAATTTTCCTTTTGCTACAAAGTGATAATCCCGGCCGGGAACCTCGACTGACCGGCGGGTGCGTGTGGTGTACGAAACGGAAAGCGCGATATTGGGAAAAATCGCTTTAAGCCCGTTGATCAAGGTCGTTTTCCCTGCACCCGAGGGGGCAGACAAAATAAAAATGACGCCTTCCCGCTTGGTGAGAATTCCGCTCAACCGCATCACTCTATATTCTGCGCTTGTTCTCTAATCTTTTCTACCCTCTCCTTACCCGCCAGCACCAACTGAACCACCGATAAGTGGGGGACTTTCGAACTAATGGTGTTAAGCTCCCGCTGTATCTCTTGCAAGAGAAAATCAACCCTTTTCCCCATTGGTTTCCGTTCCCGGATAAGGCGCGCTAATTCCTTCACATGACTTTTGAGCCGCACCACCTCTTCATGAATATCACCTTTAAAACTCAAGTTGCCAATTTCCTGCGCTTCCCTCTGGACCTCAGGAGAGTTCCCCCCCTCTTTTAGGGATAAGGGATCGTTAAGCCGCAGGCGTATCTTCCCGGCCTCCCTCCCCAATCCGGTGCAGACTTTTCTAAGATGCCGGATCTGGAGCTGAATATCCAATCTTAGGTGACACCCTTCTCGTTCCCTGGAACGCTCCAGATTCTTTAATGCCGAGTACAAGGTCCTCAGAACCAAACCCTTCTCGTCCTTCCCCTTCATCTCCGCCTCCCGGACTTGAAAGATTTCCGGTAGGCTAGAGAAGAGAGAAAGATCCACTTCTCCTTTGAGACCGAATTTCCTCCTGGCCCGGCGCAGGGACTGGAGGTACTGGCTCAGCAGCCCTTCGTCCAATTCCAACTTCCGACTTTGGCCCCTAAGGGAAGAACGGGTAATAAAAAGATCAACTCGACCTCGAGAGATCCTTTGACGGATTCCCTTACGAATTTCCTCCTCGATCGCCATATAATCCCTCGGGACCCTGAGCTGGATATCCAGATGGCGATGGTTCAAAGTACGCAGTTGGACAGCAATTTTAGCCCATCTTCCTTGAGCCGTCGCTTCTCCATAACCGGTCATGCTCTTCATCTTTGCTCCTGAATGAGTTTCTTCAGTTTCTGCAAGGAAACCGCAACAGTGCCTACTTCCTCTCCAACAAGGCCCGCCGCAAGATTGGCAATGACGGCGGCTTCCTCATAGGTGGATTTGCTGGCCAGCGCTAAAGAGCAAGTTGCAACGACCGTGTCTCCCGCACCGGTGACGTCGAATATTTCGCGCGGCTCGGTGGAAAAGTGCCTCACCTCCCTCCCTGGTCGGAAGAGACTCATTCCCTCCACCCCCCTGGTAACAAGGACCGCCTTGGCGTGCCACATCTCAAGGAGCCTCCTGCCCGCCTCCCGCAGTGAGACCTCATCCCGGATCTCTATCCCCGATGCTTGGCTCGCCTCCTCTTTGTTAGGTGTGACTAAATTGGCATTGCGATACTCGCTAAAATTCTCCTTTTTTGGGTCCTGGACGCAGAGCACATTTTTCTTCTTGATCAAGTCAGCAACCAACCCCAAAAGCTCAGCATGAATGACCCCCTTGCCATAATCAGAGACCACAATGCCGTCGCATCGGGCCACTTGCCGCTCTACAAATTCACGGATCCTTTGGAGAACCCTTTTATGGATCTCCCCATGATTTTCCCGATCCAAGCGCACTATCTGTTGATGGCGAGGACGGGCGATGATACGGATCTTCTGCGTGGTCTGAAAATCAGCCTCCAAGAAAACTCCCGATGTAGAGATCCCGATCTCTCGAAGCCCCTGCAATAACCTCTTGCCCGTCTCGTCCAGCCCTATGACACCGCATGCCGTGACTCGACCCCCGAGGCTTTGGATATTGTGGATCACGTTAGCTGCCCCGCCGAGACGGAAACTTTCCGAGGTCACCCGAAGCACGGGGACCGGCGCCTCAGGTGAAATCCGCTCCACATCGCCCCAGATAAAGCGATCCAATACCAAATCGCCCACCACCAGGAGATGGGTGCGACGGAATTTACTTAGAAGGGCTAAAAGCCTACTCATTCTGCTCATCTTGGACGCCAACTTCCCCTACCTCCCTGTTAGCTAACCCGGATTAGTCACGAGGCCCGGAACACCGTTAACGACCTATCGTGTTGTCTTTCATTGCAAATTTCAAATTGCAAAGTGCAAAAGTCAAAATGAATAAAACCTTAACAAACCGGAGGAACGGAGGAGGTCCGGACATCTTTCAATTTTCAATTTACACTTTGCACTTTGCAATCCCTGAATAATGAAGACTAAACCTCTTACTCCGGACGATCTTGTAGAATTTCATAATAATAGTCTTCGTTCTTCTTTGCCATCTGCTCTACGGTGAAATGCTTTTGGACACGCTCCCAAGCCCTACCTCCCATCTCCTCTGCGAGACCCCTCTGGGAAACCAGTCGGGAAATAGATCGGGCCAACGCCGAAGGATCCTCCGGGGGAACCAGAAAGCCCGTGATCTGATCCTCCACCAGCTCTGTGAGACCTCCCACTTTAGTTGCCACTACCGGCTTACCCGCCGCCATGGCCTCCAGAACCGCAACCCCCAAACCCTCATAGAGAGAAGGGAGAACAAAGATATCCATTGTGGATAAGAAGCTTGGGATATCCGAAACAAAACCCATAAAGACAACCTCTTCCTGCAAGCCCAAACCCAGGGCGACTTTTCGGAGGTGGTCCCTCTGTGTGCCCTCCCCGGCAAAACGATAGGTCAGCCGATGGCCCTGCTTTTTTAGAAGCGCCGCAGCTTCCAACAAAAATCGATGTCCTTTTCTCTCTTCCAGCACCGCCACGGTCCCAATGACCAGCAGGCCAGATTTCGGTCCCACCCCTTGCGCCTTTTGAAACGGTGCAGGGTCAATACCACTATGGATAACGCGGATCTTTTCCCTTCTAACACCTCCCTCGGCCAATAGATCTGCGATCTTCTTTGAAATAGCGACAACCCCGTCCACCCGTCGGTTATATAGGCAATCATTATACCAATTCCTCCTCACTGGGTAATCCATCCTCCGCGTTACGATGCACTTGACACCCGGGTGGACTCGCCCCAGCCACAGGCAAAGAGCATGGGCTCTCTTGGTATGGAAATGGATAATGTCATACTCTTCTCTTCGAATCAGCCGCCTAAGCGAAAAAACCGGCCTCAGATCGAGCTCGTTGCGAATACTGACGTGAAAGGTCGCGATCCCCCTCTTCTGGGCCTCCCTGAATAGGGGCCCCTCACGATGGCACAAGAGATGATTCTGATGCCCCCTTAAGGAGAGGTAATTCATCAGACCGATAACCTGGTTTTCCCCACCCCCCCATGCCCTCTCCGGATCGATATGGAGAATCTTGAGGGGTCGCCTATCACCGCCCACGTGCAGCCTCTTTCTCCCCCCTCAGCTCCAGCTCTCTCAGCTTAGCATATTTAAGAAAGACGTAAATCGCCGCAGTAGCGGCAACGAAGAACCCCGGGAAGCCTTCGAGAAAACCCCTTTTCCACACATACGAATAGAAAAAGCGAAGAGTTGGCCGACACAGGTTATCCACCCACCACCAACGCCTTCCCTCCCCACTTAGTCCCCTCGATGAGACAGCGGTAAAGTGGTTGATCCGGTTTACGTGATCGGTGATATCCCGGTAAGAAAAATGATGCAGCGGGTTCTGTAAACGCCGAACCTTTCCGCCGATAATGATCTTCTCATGAGGGTCAAACCCACCCCAGGTGGCGCGATCACGGCGGAATATCCTGATATCATAATCAGGATACCATCCCCCCCTCCACCACCATCTCCCGAGATAATAAACGAGCCTCGGGACCGAAAAAGCAGCAAAACGAGTCCCAAAACGACCCAAGGCGTCCCGGATCTCTTCCCTCAGTTCGGGAGGGACCTGCTCGTCTGCATCTACCAAGAAAACCCATTCCCTGGTAGCCTGGGAATGGGCAAAGGCCTTCTGATCCCGATACCCCGCCCAAGGACGCTGGATAACATGATCCGTAAACCGGCGGCAGATCTCCACAGTCCGATCGGTGCTGAAAGAGTCCACCACCACGATCTCATCGCACCATTTAAGACTTTCGAGACATCTTTGGATGTTGTCCTCTTCGTTAAAACAGACTGTGATAGCAGAAATTTCTGGCGTGCCATTTGACATAGAACAACCTTCCCTTTACTTTCGCTATCAGTATTTTATAACTGATTCAAACATCAGTGTGATAGCAACCGTCGTGAAACAGTCGAAAACGCGGACCCTGGTGACACCCGGATAATATTT
>JAPUHZ010000204.1 GCA_027297485.1 Deltaproteobacteria bacterium | reverse complement strand
CATGGACCGGCTGGTATTTTTGGGCGATTACGTTGATCGAGGCCCGGACTCCCGGGGAGTTGTATCTCATCTTATTGATCTGAAGGGTAAGGGAAAACAAGAAGTGATTTTTCTCAAAGGGAATCACGAGGACATGTTACTCTCATATTTAGGATTTCCGGGGGAAAACGGGGATATGTTTCTTTTCAACGGAGGGGATGCCACCACCGCCAGTTACGGAGTCTCACGGAGAAATAGCTCTTCACATGAGCTTCTGACGGCGATACCTAAAGACCACCTGGAGTTTTTCAAAAGCTTAGAGATTTATTACCTAATGGAACCATTTCTCTGTGTCCATGGAGGAATTCATCCAGCAAAGTCCCTAGATGCCCAAATTGAGAAGGAGGTGCTCTGGATCCGTGATGAGTTTATCCATAACAAGCACGCCCTCCCTTATACCGTCCTTTGCGGACATACCCCTCGTAAGGAGGTGCTTTTCCATCTCCCCTACAAGGTTGGCTTGGATACAGGTCTCGTCTACTGGAATGTGCTGAGCTGTCTAGAGGTGACCAAGAAGGTTCTGTTCCAGATCAGGAGAGGAAAAAATAAGGTGACCCAAAAGCTGGTAAGAGACCGCTGGGATTAGGCGATCTGCTCTCTTTTAGCTTGAGCTTTCATTGTCCTCCGGGCACGGGATTTCATTCATTTCCTTTCGCTTGACGGCGCCCCATTCACCTTATCTCCCTGATCCAAGACTGTCTTGAGAACCTGCATTTGATTCTCGAGATGCTTGACAGCAGCGGCCTGTGCCAACTCCGGATTTCTCTTCAGGAAGGCATCCAGAATCTGGTCATGCTCTCGCATAGAATAGTCCAGTCTGTGAGGAGCACGAAGGGACAGGATCCTGGCTTTTCTAATCTCCCGACGCAACTCTTCAATGAGGTGATAGAGACGCTCAATGCCCGCTACCTCAGCAATAAAGCGGTGAAAAGAACTGTTCGCTTCAAAGTACCGCTCCAAATCTCTCTTTTGATAAGCCTCTCTTAGGAGCTGGTGCAGTTCCCTCAGGCGGGTTATCTCTTCTTCACTGGCTCGCTGAACCGCAAGCCGGGCCGCAAGCCCTTCCAAGACACTTGCAATGGTATAGGAGTCTTGAATGTCTTCAGCTGTGGGTTCACTAACCACAGCCTGGTTATGGGAAAGTAGAGTAATAAAGCCGTCCGCCTCAAGGCGCCTGAATGCCTCACGGAGAGGAACCTTGCTGATTTTGAGCAGTCCACTTAGCTTGTCTTCGGAAAGTCTCTCCCCCGGAACCAGCTTTCCTGCTAAAATAGCTTTTTTGAGCTCCTCAGCAATGAGTCTGGTCAGCGACTTGAATCGCTTTTCTGTACGACTTGGTCCCCGTATGATCATAGGGTTCTCTAATCATTCGCCGCAATATAATCCTTGCCGGCTATTGTGATGTCCGTTTGAAAAGCTTTCTCAGAGCCTCTCTGACTATTCGAAGATGACTCTTCACGGTGAAAACACAGGCATCGCCAACTTGTCGAAGATAAACCTCTTTCCCGATCTGCAAATGGCTGACATCCTCTCCTTGAGCCATGAGTAACCGTCCTGAGCGATCTCGAACTAAGGCCAAGGCCAGAGGAGGGAGGAAACCATCCGGGGTAGTGTGAAGGACCGTAAAGGTTTCAATCCGACCCTCGCCACCGTAAGACTCCGTAGAAACCTGCTCCTGGGAAAGTGGCCTGCGAACGGGTGGAGGAGAGGGTGGTGCCCACAGATTTTGGACCTGCACATGGTTCTCAGCATGCTCAACAATCGTAACGAAGTTATTTGCCCCCAAACCACCGGTACTCTGGGTCAAGGCCCGCCTAGCTCCGTGCTGCAGGGTAAAACTTGAGTTCCCCCTCAACCCCCATACAACCTCCACAATCTGCGCCAACCCGGTGGCTCCAACGGGATGCCCTCTGGACTTGAGACCGCCGGAAGGATTTACCGGCAGTCGTCCCTCTCGCAGGGTCCTACCCTCTTCCACCGCCTGTACTCCCTTCCCCGGAGGGAAAAACCCAAGATCCTCGGTGCTAATGACCTCAAAAGGTGTAAAGGCATCATGGACCTCGGCAAAATCGATGTCCTTAGGAGATATCCCAGCCATCTGATAGGCCTTCTGAGCGGCAATTTGAGTGGCACGAAAGCCGGTTAAAGAATCACGATCTCTCAGGCTTAATGGACCCGTTCCCTGTCCTAACCCCGAGACCCTCACGTCGGTCGGTTCCCGAGTTAGGACTAAGGCGGCCGCACCATCCGTAATGGGCGAACAGTCATAAAGCCTAAGTGGAGTGGAGACAAGTTTACTGGCAAAGTATCTCTCTTCTGTGAGAGGCTGTTGGAATTGGGCGTAAGGATTAGAGGAGCCATTGAGGTGGTTCTTCATGGCAATACGGCAAAGTACCCGGCTTAGCCTGGAGTGGGAAATATGGAATTTTTTGCGGTAACATTCAGTGAGCATAGCGGCCAAGGCGGGCATTGTTGCACCGCATTGACGCTCTTGCCGATCAATCACCTCTGCCAGAATTCTGGTGGTAGCACTGGTTGTCAGGTGAGTCATTTTCTCGCCTCCAAGCACTAGGACACTACGATAACACCCCGACGCCACTCCCTGAAAGGCGGCAAAGAAAGCTGCTGCTCCAGCACTGGAGGCGGTCTCCACTCGCAGAGCTGGTAAACCGCTCAATCCCAACTTGTTGGGCACCATGGCGGCAATATTGCTGTCCCCAGTGAACTCTTCTGGGTTCATCACTCCAAGATAAATGGCATCGACTTCCTGAACTTCCGACGAGGAGAGAGTTCCGGTAGCGGCCTCACACAAGAGCTCCATCAGAGTCTGGGAGCTCTTCCCAAATTTCGTCATTCCGACCCCGCCGATGTACACAGAATCCATAGCTATTCTTACCAGAAGAGGACGTGGTTTCTAACCGTTAACAAGCATCCCCTAGTTTTCCTAGTAAAATAATAAATGTTTATAGAGGAATACTTCTAGAACCAAAGCATTGGGATGGACAAGTACTATAGCATATTGAGAAGGCTGCTTTTGGGTTGAAAAATCTGGGCTAAATAAATAGGATAAGGATCGACAATCAAATTATCTCGACCACGGGTGTTGAATCCCGTGGTAGATCAAAGGGAAGAGCTACCGCTTCTCCCCCCGGTGGAGTCATGGACCACGTCTCCAAGGGGGATACCCCATCGGCTAAGTGCCCGCGGCGAGCCGCGGGGTATCCAATAATAAACAGAGCCGGAGGTGCTCATTGGCTAAATTACGTTTATCACTTGCCTGTGACAGTTACGATTACCTGCAACCTCTACGGGAGGGAAAGGTCGAGGCAGAGGGTCTCGATCTCAATCTCATCAATGTCAATAGCGGTATCCGTCATGAGAGGATGTACCACTACGGAGAATACGACGCTTGCGAGTTTTCAATGTCGTCCTATCTGGTGGCCCGTTCGAAAGATGTCGACTGGTTTCCGGCAATTCCGTTTTTCACCCGACGCATGTTCGGCCATAAGTTCTGCTTCATTCGTGCCGGGTCAGAATTCAAAAAACCCTCAGACCTGAAAGGGCGTAAGATTGGCATCAGAACGTATGAGAATACCCTCGCCCTTATGGTGAAGGGGATGTTCATGCAAAATTATAATCTTTCCGTAGACGAAGTCACCTGGGTCTGCGTGAACAAGAAGCTTGTAGGAACTAGTCCTCCGCAAAATATCAAAATCGAGCAAATCGAGGGGAAGAAGAAACTGGAGGAACTACTACTTGCCAAAGAGATAGATGCCGAGGTTGAACCGGACTTGCCTCCGAGCTGGCTCAATGGAGAAAAAACAGTCCAGCGTCTCTTCCCTGATTTTGAGAGAGAAGAACGAGACTATTACAAAAAGACCCTCATTTTCCCCATAATGCACCCGATTGTGATCAAGAAAGAGATACTCGACCGCGACCCCTGGGTGGCAACAAGCCTCTTTGATTTATTTAATAAAACATGGCGACTTTATCGAAATTTCATGCAACAGCCCCATCGGTTGAGTTTTGCCTGGGCCAGTTCTTATCTGGAACAAGAGAGGGCTTTTTTCGGTAGAGATCCTTATGCCCAGGGCTTGAGGGAAAACCGTCATGACATCCAGACTATGATTCAATTTGCCCAGGAGCAGGGGATGCTTGAGCGCCAGCTTACGGTCGAAGAGCTGTTCACGGAGAACACAAGGGAAACGTAGGGCCTGCGATTCGTGCCTCGTGTTCGCGACTGTTCGTTTTTCGGCGAGATCAATCCCTGATATCTTGTAAGAGCCACTCCGTGGGGATCTCTCTCCCCAAACCCCGCTGTTTTGCGAGTTCGTAGACCTCACCGGCAACTGCGAAGAACTGTGCACCCTGAATGTTTCCTCTTTCGGAATAGGTAATTTGCTCAGCTGAGGTCCT
>JAPUHZ010000203.1 GCA_027297485.1 Deltaproteobacteria bacterium | reverse complement strand
CCCCTTCTCGAAGACGCGAACATGCTGACCCACCCGCCCCTTCTTTACGCCGGCTTTGTTGGCTTGATGGTCCCCTACGCCTTTGCCATGGCTGCCCTCATCAAGGGTAAACTTGACGAGGGATGGATTGTAACCACCCGTCGCTGGACCTTAATCGCCTGGTTCTTCTTAACTATGGGTAACCTGGTGGGGGCATGGTGGTCATACCATGTCCTGGGTTGGGGGGGCTACTGGGCGTGGGACCCGGTCGAGAACGCGGCCTTCATGCCATGGCTCCCGGCCACAGCCTTTCTTCACTCCATTCAGGTACAGGAGCGCCGGCGCATGCTTAAGGTCTGGAACCTCTCCCTGATCATTATCGCCTTTAGCCTGACTATTTTCGGCACTTTCATCACTCGCTCCGGCATCCTTTCCTCGATCCATGCCTTTTCCTCCGGATCCGTAGGACCCCTGTTCCTCGGTTTTCTCGCCTTTGTCCTTTTCGGCTCTTTCGGCCTTTTGATATATCGCGCAGATCAACTCAAGGGACAACCCGAATTGGATTCGGTGGTGAGCCGGGAATCGGCATTCCTCCTCAACAATGTCGTACTAGTCTCCGCGCTCTTCACGATCCTTCTAGGAACTATTTTCCCCCTCATCTCGGAAGCGCTGGCCGGGGTTCAGGTGAGCGTCGGCGCGCCCTATTTTAACTCGGTCACTGTCCCTCTCTTTCTCCTGCTGGTCTTTCTCATGGGGGTAGGCCCCATGATCGCTTGGAAAAAGGCCTCCTGGGATAATCTCAGGCGGAACTTCCTCTGGCCCACGCTCGCTTCGCTTCTTATCGCCCTGGCCCTCTTCATCTGGGGGGTCCGAGACTTTCTCCCCCTCCTCGGCTTTACCCTCTCGGCCTTTGTGATATTCACCATTCTGTTCGACACCGCGCTTGCCGTGCGTGCCCGGCACAGGATTGCCGGAGAGGGAGTTGCCACCGCTCTGGTGACCTTGGTCCGGCGAAACCAGCGACGCTACGGCGGCCTCACCGTCCACCTCGGGATCGTCCTCATCGTTTTAGGGATCGTGGGTTCTATGAGTTACAGCATAGAGCGCGAAGCGACGCTTCAACTAGGCGAGGGTCTCTCGGTAGGACGTTACAAGATTCAATTCGAAGGGCTAAGCGGCTCCCAGCAACCTACCCATTACCGAGTTGAAGGCGCCTTCAGGGTCTTCAACAAGGGGCATGAGCTTGGTGTCCTGTCCCCAGCCCTCAAGTTTTTCCCCACTCAACAATCACCGGTGGGTCGGGCGGTATTTCGCAGCAGCTTCACCGAGGATCTCTACCTGATTCTTTCGGGCTTCAGTGACCTGGAGCAAAACCAAGTCACTCTCAAGGTTCTCGTCCGGCCATTGTTGGCCTGGATGTGGCTGGGCGGTCTAGTGATAGTTCTAGGCACCATTGTAGCTGTCTGGCCAATGAAGCAGCGCTCAGCCGCAAGCGGCAAGCAGTCAGCGAAAGAGTTTTCGAGTAATCGGGTTTGAGTTGGGAAAAATAAGAGAGCTGAAAGCCCATAGCTGAGAGTTATTTTATGCCTTGGCGTCGCATCGTCATTACCTTAGCAGTCATTCTCCCCCTGATCGGGATTCTTGCCTATGGCTTCAGCCGTGATCCCCACTACATCCCCTCCCCCCTGATTGGCCGTCCGGCGCCGCCCTTTACCGTAACGCTTTTTGACGGCAAGAAACTTAGCCTCGATGACCTCCGAGGAAAGGTCGTTTTTCTCAACTTCTGGGCCTCCTGGTGTCCCCCTTGCAGAGTTGAGTCCAAAGACTTGGAAGCAGCCTGGCAGAAATACAAGGATGAGGAGATTGTCTTTCTCGGAATTGATATCCAGGACAGTGAAAAGGAGGCCTTGGCCTTTCTCAAAGAGTTTGACATCACCTACCCGAACGGTCGTGACGCCTCAGGAAAGATCTCCATCGACTATGGTGTTTGGGGAATCCCTGAAACCTTTTTAATCGACCCTGAGGGACGGATCACCTACAAGCATGTGGGTACTCTCGGAGGGGCCATTATTGCAGCCAAGTTAGCCGAAGCCCAGCGCGGATTGGTCAGCGCTAAAGAAGGTAAAGGGTCGTATCAGTCTATCCGCTAATCAGTCATGTGGCGATATTTTCAGTTTGTTGTCGTTCTCTTAATTCTCCCGTCGCTCCTCGTAGCGCAGCCGACAGATCTGGAAGAGCAGGTGCGGAGAATTGCCGCTGAGCTGCGCTGTCCGGTCTGTCAAAACCTCTCCACCGCCGACTCCCCTTCGGAGCTGGCACAGCAGATGCGCGGGGTTATTCGGGAGCAGCTCAAAGAAGGGAAAAGCCCTCAACAGATCAAGGCGTATTTTGTCTCCAAATACGGCGAGTGGATCCTCCTTGCCCCTACACCGAAGGGTTTCAGTCTGCTGCTCTGGATACTTCCCTTTGTTGCCGTGATTAGCGGGATAGTCTTAGTGATTTTTGTCGCCAGGCACTGGGTGCGTAAAAAAAATAGCCGTCAACCCCCGACAGTGGATCCGGTCCTTATTGAGCGCGTACAGCGGGAAGTAGCCGAAGAGAGGCCGGTCGAGGTGGATCCAGAGGCCGAGACCCCCCGATCACTCCTTTTGCAGGAGCAGGCCAGACTTTACGCTGATCTTAAAGAGCTTGAGTTCGACTACCAGGCAGGAAGGCTATCGGAGACCGACTACCAAGATCTCCGCCGAGACCTTCAAAACCAAGCCGCCACGGTGCTGAAGGAGCTTGACAATTTTGCTCCGACTCGTCCCGGGGCACAGGAATCGCCTCCTAAAACTAAACGGGCAGTACACCAAAAGGAGACCATCGAGAGGCAGAAGGCCTTTCGCCGGAGCTGGCGGGGCTGGCAGGTAGCTGCAGGAGGGGCCTTTCTTTTACTCTTCGGGATTACACTCGGAGTCCTTTTAACCAAATCGCTCCGACCCAGGCTCTCCGAGCAGGAAAGTATCACGGGTGACTTTCTGACCGGCACTGGTCCGGGAGGTATTGGGGGCAGCTCGGGAAAAAATATTTCATCTCTTCTTGCTCAAGGCCGAGCCGCCTTTGAGCGGAAGGAATGGGCTCAAGCCATTGAGGCCTTTAAGGGAGCTCTCACACTCGATTCGAACCATCCTGAGGCGCACACTTACATGGGCTTGATCCTTACCCAAGCGGGCCATACGGATAGCGCCCTTTTAGCTTTCAATCGAGCGCTCCTGAATGACCCTAAATTTCCGCTTGCACTTTGGGGCAAGGGCATGCTCCTTTACCGTGCCAAAGAAGACTTTTCTGGAGCGCGTCAGACACTGGGAAGGCTTTTAAGCATCATGCCGCCAGGGGTAGAGAAGAATGAAATTCAGAAGACCATTACTGAACTGAGCAGCCGACAAAAAGAGGGCTCGAAGAAAGCAAAGGTGAGAGCAGGGCCGGCCCAGAAGCAGATACAAGGGATCGTTTCCGTCGATTCCAAGCTCGAAATAAAAGTGGACGCCAAAGCGGTCCTATTCATCATTGCCCGGTCGGCAAATTCTACAAGGCGCCCTCCCCTCGCCGTCAGGAGGGTAGAAGCTCCGGTCTTTCCTCTCTCCTATTCCCTGGGTCCTGAAAATGTCATGGTACCAGGAGTGCCCTTTTCCGGTAAGGTAGTTATTTCTGCACGCCTGGATAAAGACGGCAACCCGATGACCAGGGAGCCGGGTAACCTAACGGGGGAATATAAGAAAAACCCCGTTGAGATAGGCTCTAAAGAAGTTGATATCTTGATCGACCATATTATGTGAGGGGCAATGAATTGGATGGCCGTGAAAAAAGGCCTTCAGATTAGCTGTCTGTAACGATGCTGTTAGGGTCGGAGATCAGGCATATTGGCATTCGGTCGGTGTTTCTCGCATATCCAACCCTTCCAAATTGATCGGTTATGACTAGGCCGGCTTTACCGCCTGTTTTTTCCTCTAGCAACCCAACTGCCTTCTTGGCGGCTTCCATAGGATAAAATCCGGCGCGCACAAAGTCCAGAGTCGTTTTGGCCATCACCACTCGGATGATAGCCTCTCCATCACCCGTGCAAGATACGCCCCCAATCTCGTTCGCGTAAGTCCCGCAGCCCAGCAACGGAGAATCACCGACCCTTCCGGGGAGCTTGTTGAATAGTCCCCCCGTGGAGGTTCCTACTACTATCCTACCTCTCTGATCCAAGACCACGCAGCCGACAGTGCCGTGTTTTTTCTTCCAACGACCGTACTGCTTTTCGATGATTAAAGACTCAGGAGCACATTCGGCAATACCCGACTGACGTGCAAAAGAAAGCGCCCCCTCGCCGGCTAACAACACATGGCGTCCGTCTTCCATCACTCGGCGTGCCAGCCTGATGGGATTCTTGATTCCTTTGACTACGGCCACAGCCCCTGCAGAGAGTGTGTTACCCTCCATGATCGCGGCATCCATTTCCACTTGTCCAAGGAGATTCAGTGCCGACCCCCTGCCAGCATTAAAGAGCGGATTGTTCTCGAGGGCAATCACCGCCGTCTCAACAGCATCCATTGCCGATCCACCCCTCCCAAGCACTTCCCAACCTTCCCGCGCGGCCTGCTTGCATCCTTCGAGCCGACCAGGGAGCGCCTCTTCTGGAATGTCACCCGCGCCCCCGTGTACAATAATGGTTGGTCGATGACTATTCATGAATCGCCAGTCCGTCCAAAACGACAATGAGAATACGAATCATAGTTGACTTACCCTATCTTTGCCTCGAAGCACCTTTGGGCTAATTCCATAAGTTCGGCAAAGCCCCACGTTCCCTGGTCTGCGAGGCGAAGCGCCAGAGGTGACGGAATTGCTTTAAGTCCCAGATAAGCCCCGCTGATGGCCCCGGCCATTGCCGCTGTGGTATCCACATCCCCGCCTACAGCAATAGCTTTGCAGATGGTTTCCCAATAATCTTCGGGCGATCTCAGGAACGAATACAAACTCCACAAGACACTAGCCGTTACAAAAGGTGAAATTCCCTCCCATCCATCAGACACATCGGGAGCCATGCCGGCTCTGGAAATAAAAGTCACCGCCTCCTCAGGAGGCAAAGATACCCATTCTCTCAGTTGCTGAATGCCAGAGGCCACTGACTCTTCAATCGTTGCTGCCCATTCGCTGAGTTGAGAGAGAAAAGTATCTTTTTGAATCGGCCTGTTTTGGAGGGCTAACGCTACGGCGCCGGCAATGGCGACGGCTCCAGCAGAGCACCGTCTATCCTGATGCGTAATGCGGCCCTGATCATGCGCCGCCCGAATCAGTCGCTCTGGGTCGTCAAAGAAAAACAGTCCTATAGGGCCTGCCCGCATGGCGCTGCCGTTACCAGCAGACGGGGGAGGAGTTCCCGCCTCTTCCCAGGATACGCCCTGTGCCAGACGACTTGCAGCTTCGGTCGTTGCCCGCCCACGACCGACGATTCTTCCTTCCGCAAAGAGGGCACAGATTCGACTCGCGTAATCTACCGGATCAAATTTTCGACACGCGACATAGCTCTGCATGAGCTCCCGCGCCAGTTGGGAATCGTCTGTGTATTGACCGAAAGGAAACGGACTGCTACCCCGTTCACCCGCACGTCCCCTCCTCAACGTCTCTGTAACGTATTTCCGGCAGGTGGCCGGAGGGTAGCCTTCTACCACAAACCCTAGCGCATCGCCCAAACACTGCCCAATCAAACATCCACTATACTGCTCTTGCCGTGGTAGATTCGTCGGTATCGATCCAGGCATATGCCGCAGGCACCTCTGGGAGTCACATGCGATACGGGAAGCAGACGATTATCCTTCCACTCCCCACCCTACTCTGCGTCTGGCAGGTCTACATGGACGACGACACCTTCCGCGGAGTCCCGGGCTACGATCATCTCTATAGGCTCGCTATTGCTAGGGTTGATCTCTTGGTGAACAAGGTTAGGTGGCACGTAGATAAAATCGCCAGAACCCGCCTCAGAAACCTCCTCCAGCTTGCTGCCCCAGCGGAAGCGGACATGACCACGGATAATGTAGATGCCACTCTCGCAGTGACCGTGGTGGTGAGCTTGCGACTTGGCCCCCGGCCCCATCGTAACATAGCCCATCCATAGACGCTCCGCACCGGCACCTTCACGCGCTACACCCGCCAGGCGCGACATACCTGAGGTCTGGGTTGTCTCGCTTGTGCAGTTGCGCCGCTTGATTACTTTTAGCCCATTCATGTTCAAATCCTTCCGGCTAATACGGCTTAATATTTAGCGCCCGCCACTGGATTTGCGACCGCCTCCTCGAGAGATTTAGCGCGCCGCCACTGGTCAGACGGTCGGCTCTTGTTATCCCAACCAATCTGGTCCATTGAGGCATACAGTTCAATCCTGTAACCGTCTGGGTCCAGGAACTCGATGCCGAGATTGCAGCCGGGACCTTTACGTCCCTCAAAGGTAATCGGCACATTTTTTGAGCGGAGAAAATCTCGATATTTAAAAAGCTCTGAGATGCTCCCAACCTCCAGCGCACAGTGATCGAACCCGATCTCACCTTCTCTCGGCAGCTCCTGGTTCCCCTTGGCTTGGGCTAGCCCGATATTATGGTGGTCCGATCCATGACGAAGAAACACCATTCCCTTTTCGTTACGGTCAGAGATCCGGAAGCCCATGATCTCTGTCCAGAACTTGGTGCTCCGCGCGATGTCGCTAACGCGAAAGACCACATGTCCTATTTTCTTGACCCGTACCGGTGTGGCCTCCTGAGTCAGCTCCGCTATTTTGGCAACGTTTTCTTGGTTCATCGTCTTTCCCTCCCTATGATCTTGAATAGTATTTGGTAGCTCTCCCTTTTCCAGGGGGTGTGCTGATTACCTCTCCTGGTGGAATTAGCTCTGCCATACTTGCTCAGACAGATCGACTGGTGCACCAACAGGATCGTGTACACGAAACTCACCGTACGCCCAACATACCTCATTCACGTATTCTCGTCTAATCCTCCTGCGTCCAACAAAAACGACTCTGGCCCCGTTTCCCCTTTTTGTTCGCTGACCCCATTGTCTACCGCGTGGGATCTTGTTTTAATGTCACTGGAGCCCATGTTAGAGTACCCTAACTGGTAGGGGTGAGAGGGTCTCACAAGGAGAGAAGATCGACGGTGAGTCCGGAAGCTAAAAAGACAGATATGCCACTGAAAGGAGTCCGGGTACTCGAGATAGGGCAGCTATTAGCCGGTCCGTTTGCCGGAGCCCTGCTGGCTGGATTTGGGGCGGAGGTAATCAAGATCGAACCTCCAAAGGGAGGGGATTCGCTGCGGACGTGGCGAAAGGTTTACAAAGGGACCGCCCTCTGGTGGTCCGTTCTCGCCCGCAACAAAAAATGCATCACATTAAATCTTCGCCATCCACGGGGTCAGCAGTTAGCCCGCGAGTTGGCTAAGGATGCGGATATCCTGCTGGAGAACTTCAAGCCGGGCACAATGGAGAAATGGGGTCTTGGCTACGAAGACCTGAAAAAGCTCAATCCCGGCCTGATCATGGTACGCCTTTCGGGCTGGGGACAGACAGGGCCGTACGCATCCCGACCTGGGTATGCAAGCGTCGCAGAGGCGATGGGCGGGTTCCGTTACGTGACCGGGTATCCGGGTCTTCCGCCGGCGCGTCCAAATCTCAGCCTCGGAGACAGCATCGCCGGGATGCATGCCGCCCTGGGTGCCCTCATGGCGATGTATCATCGGGATATCCATGGAACCGGGCAAGGCCAAGTTGTGGATGTGGCGATCTACGAGGCGGTATTCAATATGATGGAAAGCTTGCTGCCGGAGTATGATAAGCTCGGTTACGTCCGCGAGCGGTCAGGAGCCAAAGTCTCCGGGATTGTTCCAACAAACACGTATGCTTGCAAAGACGGCAAGTACATCGTCATTGGCGGCAATGGAGACGCTATCTACAAGCGGCTGATGAATGCCATGGGGAGGCAGGATCTGGCCGAAGATCCTCGTCTGGGGCACAATGAGGGCCGTGTGGCACATGAAGAGATGATTGATAGTGCCATCGAAGCGTGGACGAAGCAGCACACCTATCAAGAGGTCTTTGACGCCTTGGAAGCCGCCGCCGTTCCGTCCGGACCGATCTATAGCATCGTCGAGATGGTGCAAGATCCTCATTTCAATGCACGCGGCCTGTTTGAGGAAGTGGAGATTCTCAACGGGGAGAAATTGAAAATTCCCAGGATCTTGCCGTTCCTGAGCGAGACGCCAGGACGAACAGAGTGGGCGGGACCTCCTTTGGGCGCTCACAATGAAGAAATTTTCAGCCAACGGTTGGGTCTGCCAAGGGAAGAGCTGGCCACTTTACGGCAGGAGGGCATCATTTGAGAAAATGATTCCGGCCCGGATTCACTTCACAGAGGAATCAAATTATATCGACCACGGGGTTTGAAACCCCGAGGTCGACCAAAGGAAAGAGCTACCGCTTCTCCCCTTTGGAAACCCCATCGGTTATGTGCCCGCGGCTAGCCGCGGGGTATGCTAATATTCAAATCAACGATGAGAATACCGAAGCGAGTTGAGATCGTGGATGTTGCCCCCCGTGATGGACTTCAAAATATAGCCGCCGAGATCCCCACAGAGCGAAAAATTGAACTCATCAATGCACTGGCGAGTACCGGCGTTCCACGCATTGAGGCGACGTCGTTCTCCCACCCGAAATGGGTCCCCCAACTTCGGGATGCGGAACAGGTGTTAGAGGGAATTGATCGGTCTAGGGGAACTCGACTTATGGTCCTGATCCCCAATATGCGTGGCTACGAGCGCGCGCGTCAGTGCGCAGGACTGATCCATGAGGTGGCCGTGGTCATCTCGGCGACGGAGACGATGAACCGGAATAACGTGAACGCGAGCATAGCGGAGTCTATGGGGCAGTTTGCTCAGATTGCGGAACAAGCAAAAAAGGACGGGCTGCGCGTGCGGGGATCCATTGCGGTCGCCTTTGTCTGTCCGTTCGAGGGACCCACGCCGCCGGAACAATCGCTCCGACTAGCCGACGAGTTTTTCCATATGGGCATGGACGAAGTATTGTTTGCGGATACCATCGGGCGCGCAAACCCATCACAGGTGTATGGCCTTCTCCGGCGCGCCGGAGGACGATGGCCGGAAGAGCCTTTAGCGGCACATTTTCATGACACCTACCACATGGCTCTGGCCAACACATTCGCTGCGCTTCAGGCTGGCGTTACGATTTTTGATGCATCCGTCGGGGGCCTGGGAGGCTGCCCCTTTACTCCCAACGGGGCAGGTAATGTCGCCACGGAAAAGCTCCTGTTCATGATGCATGAGATGAGTATCGAGACCGGGATAGATTATGACGGGTTACTCAAGGTAGCTGGATTTGCCCAAACTCTCAAGCAACCTGAAGGTGTGGAAATTAGCTGAAGAGCGTACTCCTAAGCGGGCAAATTCTATCATTAAGCAAGGAACACCAATGACGATATTCAGCATGAAATGTCCTAAGTGCGGACTGATTCAGATGCGCAGCGAGACCTGCAAATCATGCGGGACCCAGGGACCTGAGACATCGACTCAACCGATCCAACCCCTGTCCCAATCCATCAGCCCGACAACTCCACCCTTCCAGCACACACCACCTGGGGAACAGCGTAGGCCTTTTCAGACAGAAGCAGACTCAGGTCAGGTCCGCCAGTTGTCCTTTCACGGCACCGGAGGATCACTCTTTGGGATCAATATCGTCAACATCCTTCTAAAGATCATCACCCTTGGAATCTATTCTTTCTGGGGAAGGGTCAGGGTCCGAAGGTATCTTTTGAGCCAGACCGAGTTCGAAGGAGATCGTTTCGCTTACCATGGCACAGGCAAGGAGTTGCTGATCGGTTTCCTAAAGGCAGTGCTTGTGTTTGGTGTGCCTACCGGTCTGGTCATTGTAGTGCGGGACTTGTTAGACGTTGGCGACCTGATTAAAATCACGGCGGCCGTCATTGCTTACGCCATTTTCATGGTGCTCATCCCCTTCGCAACAGTGGCCGCACGCCGCTATCGCATGAGCCGAACCTCGTGGCGGGGGATCCGATTCACGTTCCGTTGCCGGGTATGGGACTTCATCAAGCTCTTCCTTGG
>JAPUHZ010000202.1 GCA_027297485.1 Deltaproteobacteria bacterium | reverse complement strand
CCAGGACGCGCCTGATAACGACTTCAAGAGCAGCATCACTTGCATCAACACCGTTTACAATCGGCGTTGCTTCAACGACGGGTATCACATCATCCACCATCTCAAGAGCGCAATGCACTACACAGAGATGATGCTGGAGTTCGATAAGAACCGTGAGCACTATGGCGAGCAGGACGCCATCGTGTTTGACGGGCTGGACTTTTTCAGCGTGTGGCTGCTACTGATGCTGCGCCAGCATGCGATGTTAGCGAGACGTATCGTTCCGCTTCCGGGTGCGCCCGAGCGTACTCAGGAGGAGCGAGTTGCGTTCCTCAAAGCCCGTTTAAAGCCCTTTCCTGCTCCGGCTTAAAACCGAACGCCCAAGCACGCGAGCAACCTTATTAGCCAGCATTTAGCCGAATCCCTAGAAGGAAAATCACCCCTGCCCGAGAAGGAAAAACCGAAACGCCGGTTGAGAGTGGTGAAGTGAGAAAAAACAGTGGTTGATGGATCTGGCGAGAGTGCGATTAACCGAGATGGAGAAGAAGGGAATTTTGCCGAAGGGGAAGGGGTGAGACGCTAGCCCCTCCTTTTGGAGGGGTAGGGACTTTTTAAGCTGAGAGGGGTATGATACTGCCCGTTATAAGGTAGAAAAGGAACGCACATACATCGTGGTTTAGGGAAGAACCTCTTTGGCCGGAACTGGTTTGGGAGGTTTTTGTGTTTGACGGTATTGAGCGATTCCTTAGAAGAAAGCACAGGACATGAAATTGAAGCAGATCAATTCACGGATTGTGATGCGGAGGGTGAAACGATGAGGGGAAAACGCCAGCGATACTCACTGCATCTCGTCTTTTTGTGCGTGTTGGGAATGGCGGGGTGTCTCGGAGCGCTGATCCCAGAACCGACGAAAAACGCCGTTCCGGCTGGGATGGCCCTTGAAGATGTCAGGCGGCTCATCGTCCTGTCCATTGATAAATCCACCAAGACACAGTGGGATAACCCCGCCTCGACTTCACAAAAAGTGCTGAGAGAGGTGTTTGCCGCGCTCCAAGCCAGCAACAAATGGGGTATCGAAAGCATAGAGCCGAGCGCCATTCGCGCAGCGACCCATCCCCGATCGCATTATGTGGCCGTCAAAGTCCACTTTACCGAGGCCGAATGGTGGGTCGTCATCGTAGACGGGCGTCGTATTAGATTTGATGGAGAGCGCATCCATGAAAAAGCACTCTTCTGGGTTGACAGCTTAGAGCAGCACATTCGCCGGGCCTTTGGAACCTATCAAACGATGATCGAATTAGAAGGAAAGGCGTAGCATACGGCCACGTAGAAACTAGATAAGGAGCGCACATGGTGATGTACGGACGAACCTTCTTGGCCGGATAGGGGTTGGGGCATCAATCCCGGCCTTCCTACCTTTAGCTGTTTTAATATTCGTTTTAAGTGGGCCATCGTTTACCGCCACCCCAAAAATTGCAAAGGCAAAAGATCATTTTTTAATACGTATCTTCCTCTGTCTTATAATTATCTATAAAAACCTCCAAACGATTGAACCAAACCGACCGTTTATTCGACTTACCTCGCAACGGCCTGTACAGTCCTGTTTCTTTTCTATAACTTGGAAGGAGAATTTATGAAATTCTCTCCGTCAAACTCATACGCGAGTGCAGTGTTCATCTGTGCGCTGTTGAGTCCTGTCCTCTCCGCTCAGGCCTTAGTCCCTGATGAAGCCACCACCATCACGCTCGATCAGGCCGTACATTTCATCGGCACGGATGGCAGTGACGCGGTCGCCGACCCTGGGGACTATTCCGTCGAGGCCGCCCAAGAATGGCTCCGCCTCATTCCGGGAACCGAACGCCGGGATGCGTTGTTGATTGAAGCCCAACCAGGGACGCATGAAGTCAAAGTAGAAATTCCCATCGTCATTTCCACCCCAGGCACTGAACCGGACGAATTAGATCTTCACATTGTGCAACTACTCAATCCAGACGGCACCAGTATGGTGGCCTACGGGACCTATAGCGGCATCCAATCGCGAGGGTTTCGTGATCGCGCAAGGGGTGCAAGGCAAGCCGCAGCCAGAAGAGCCCGAGCTCGAGCAGAAGGGGCCAGACGTGCAGCTGCGGCTAAAGCCCAACAGACCGCAAACGCCGCCCGCATTGCCGCCCTGAGAGCTAAGCAGGCCGCGGAAGCCCACTTCGTCAAGCCCGAAGAGGCCAGGCTCGAGAAAAGTCGGTGGGTCCCACCCACACAGTTCCGGCTTGGATCCAACAACACTTTCATTTTCAAGGATGCCAGTGGCTGGAGAAGAAAAGTCTGTCCGTGGGTGGGAGGGCACCTGGTCGAGCACTATGAATGGGGATGCCAATCACGCATTGACCTGGCAAACGGGCGCATTCAGATAAAAGCTGACCATCATGGGTCCGGAGTCCGGATGGGTTTATCCTCTAAAGCATGGGTTGAAATCTATAAGGATTTCAAAATTACACGGCCTCCGGGGTATTCCGGCAATTTAAATGGGTTTATGACCATCCTGGTGCCTATCAAAGCGATCGGCAAGGCCAAAAGCACCTCACCTCTTGCGAAGGCCAGCTACAACATTTCCCTGGCGCTTTCAAGTACGGATAGAGGCTATGCACCACGACCCCCGCAAGTGGTTGCGAGCGGGGGGGTAAGGGCAAAGGTAAAAAAGGTGTGGATTATTCCCGTACCGATTCCCCAAAGCAAAAAACCGGATAGGAGCAATCAGCTCTATTTTCGTGAGAGGTTATATCCTGACAGAATTTATACCCTGACCCTCAGAGTAGATGTTAAAGCGGGTGGCATTCCGGTCCAAGGGCATATGGTTGGGTCCCTCGACGGATCCTACGTTAACTTCATGGACAAGAAGATCGCCTCTATTGAACCCTCCCAAGAAGGAATTGTACTTCCGAAAGAAATCGGGGTTATCGAATGGGGGGATGTCACAGTAATAGTCGAGTAGATGTGCTGACACATACGTCAGCCTCTGGTACTCACCTGGTTTGGCGGGG
>JAPUHZ010000201.1 GCA_027297485.1 Deltaproteobacteria bacterium | reverse complement strand
TGTATCTGGACCAACTCGGGTCAACCTTTCATTTTCTGCCGCAGTTAACATCGTAAGACCTCCCTTACGGTTGGGGCTTAAATAAGTTAATTATATTGAAGAGCGCCTATTATATTCCTTAACAAATTCAATTCAAACCCTTGCTTTGGCTGTTTGCCACTTGAGGATTTTCTAACACCGTTTATCTCTTGCCCCCCTCGGCCAGTGCTTTATTAATGAATTTGTAAACTGGCTTGAGATTCATCCATTCCGGGCGGTCTGTTATGAGATATTTTGCTCCTTTTCTGCGCCGATACTCCGGTTTGATAACCTCCTTTGGGATATCTTCGCGCAAAGATTCCAGCTCAAAAGTCGCTGATTGGAAACTAGAATGGGAAAGGACCCTTCATGCCGGGTTGAAAGAAGGTTATTGATAGAGCCCGTCAATGAACCCCGAATGATCCAATTCGCGAAGATAGTGAAGGTCCCAAAGAGCCAGAGGGCTCAATTCCTTCGCCGCAGAATCCTTCATGAGACAGAGCTCGTGGACATTAATCACCGCCTGTGGGTCTGGGTATGGCTTCCGTGGCATCCTCGCAAGACTGGCGTATCTCACTGATCTGGCCTCCCGTTCTCTTTGCCTCAGGCCTTCCAGGATCTTTTCGGACTCCTCTTTATGCGTTTGCGCAAAGTGAATCCCTAGCACTAAAGCCTTGACCAAACGCTCGCCAAGGCGGTCCTTCCGTTGCAATGTCCTGACCGAAGTCGTTAGGGTCGGGCCCGTGATCATGGGGAGATGCCCGAGATCCAAGACATGGAACCCCTTTTGCTCGTACTGTTCGGTCCCCCCTGTTACAAAGGTTGCATCAGCTTCGCCCGAGGTCATGGCTTCATACTGCGCTGCACGAAACTCTGGTGTCATGTCCTCGCCCAGCTCTACCCACTCGACTTCGTCCAGCTTCAGACCTGCCCGAATCAAGTAAAGCATGTGATTGCCTCGCAAATGATTGAACCCCGCCACCCTCCCTTCCAGCGTTAGGTCGGCGACTTTGAGTCCACGGACTTCGGATAAAGAACGCATCGGCATTTTAGAGACCAGTCGGTCCCTCACGTTATTGCTGGGCGAGGCCAGGCATACAATGGGTTTACCACGAGCCACCAGGGCATAGGGGGTGATATGATTTCCGGAGATAAAATCGATGGTACCGTCGAATAGGGCTGCCTCGGCATCCGTCGGGAGAGAACAGTATTCCATGTTGATTGACTTGACGCCCACCTGGCCCCAGATTCCGGCCTTGTCCAGTATCTCCCATATATGCAGGTGGGATGGCGACCGGTAAAAGGCACGAATCTCGATGGGCTCATAATCCGCCATGGTTGACTCCTAAATGATTTGCGATCATTGGACTGAGATCAGTACTTACCTCAGAATCTCCCGCATCAGCTTGATTGGAGGCCCAGGGTCACGAAAGGCGATCACTCTATATTTCACCCCTTCTTGCCTTTTGAAATCCGCCAGCACATCGTCTTTAGGGATATCGATTCTCATGGAATCTGACGACTCTAAGACTTCGGTGTTCATTGCCCTTTGCCATGTCATTTGCCCCTCACGAGAGAGATACCAATTGATAAAGAGCCTGGCCGCATTGGGGTGGGGAGCCCTATTGATGAGAACGATCACACTGCTTCTCCCTCCTCCAATCACAGGCTCCATTTCTTTAAGGTTCTCTGCTGGAATTTGAGCTACAGGAAGACCTTGCCGAATCGCCCGTGTGATATCCCTACAAGAAAAACAAAGAGGGTATTTCCCCGTCGCCAGCCAGTCCGGCCCCTGACGCCGGCCTCGAAATATCGTGACATCCATCTCTCCAAAAAGACGTCGGATAAACTTAGGGCCAAGATGAGGATTATTGTAAAGCGAGATGACACTATTGAGGCCTCCACCGCTGGCGGTTGGGTTGTAAAAACTAATCTTACCCTTCCACTTGGGGTTTAAAATGTCGGAATACGACTTGAACTCTTTCGGATTAACCACCTTTGTGTTGTAAGAAATCGATGCCCCACCGTAGATACTCCCTTCGTATATGAAAAGGTACGCGTCTTTGGGATCCGCATAGTAGTGCTTACCTCCGTACCACTTTGAGGTGTCTTTGACCTCGGGGAGCAGTAGCATCGGTTTAATGGGATCTAAAGCGTTCCCGCGATACAGAACCCGATAAGGCGTGCCGGGACCACCTGAAAATAGGTCTACCAGGTATTTTTTTGCTCTACGCTCGGCAAGGATACGGGGTCCAAGGGTACTCCCACGGCCCGACCCCGTGACGACTTTGATCTCCGGGTATTTCTTCATGAACACATTCAAGATCCCCGGGTGAGTAATCTCTTCCCCTCCATAAATAACAAGACGCCCTTCCTTTTTTGCCGCCTTGACCGTATCATTCCACTCCGATTGCCAATCAGCTCGAGCGGGCAGAGCACTCGCCAATGACAGCAGCATAAAACCTAAAAGGGTAACACCTAACAATCCGACGCGGTTAATCATTTTCATAATACTCCCCCTTTCTGTTGATAACCCGCTCAGACCATACTCAAGTTCATGACCCCGGTCAATCACCCCTATTCTCGCTGTCTTCTAACTTTCAGGCACTATAATTCCACTCAAATCCCTTCTCCCGATAAGCCTCCTTGGGCATGAGCGAGGTTAAACCCCGCTTGGCGAGTTCTTCCTCAAATCTCTTTCGGATCATTGGATCTTCATCCGGATATTCAATTTGGTCTCGCGCCCTGTCTTCTACCTTCTCACTGATCCCGTTGAGGCCCCGTGGCGGGTGAATGGCTAGGTACCTTGCCGGTGCAGGACCAATGTTGAAATGCTGGTGGAACCATCGGTTAGGCAGGACAAAGACACTTGCTTCATGCCAGGGAATTACAACCTTCTCTCCCCCTTCCGGCCACATGATGGAGTAGCCCTCACCTACCGGTATCACGATCATAAAGCCCGGCCCATGTCTGTGGCCTTTCTTGTAAGTTCGCGCTGGAAAAACCGACATGTGAGCCGTTAGCGGAGATCCTGGGAATCCGATCCAGACAGCATGACCTCCGGCCCCTCTTCCGCGGAAAGGTTGGAGTTTATCCCATGCCCTCATATCGGGGAAAAAGTTTCCAAACCAGTTGTCCATCCCTCGAGGACTGCTAATGGGGCGCCCATCACTCCCTCGGCTCATGGTCTTGGCTTCAGAATAGAAATCATCCTCTCCATAGAGAACATTTAAATCCACAATAGGATTTTTGAAGAAAAAATCAGGATTAGGGATCACTGACATGGCCAGAGGAAGATAGCTACAGTGCAGAAGCCTTGCGGGCTGGTTTCCCTGAACACTACACAACTGATGGCTATAATTTGCCGGGACCGAAAACATGCTGTACTTTTGCCACTCAAAGGTTTTTTTAGGCGACTCGTCCGCCCAGACATTCGTCAGACCCCTCCCCTGAACCACATAGATGACCTCGTCTATGGCCATCTTGAATGGTGGCAGAGTCTTCCCGGGAGGGATTTCTGTGACATAGGCGCCAGTCACGCCCTCTTGGCCTGTGAGTTGCAAAAAAGCGGCAGAGCACTGACGTGCCTCCCACCATCCAAGCTCCAGCGTCCTCAAATCCTCCATGTAGTACCCCGTATGTATGGGTAACCCGGTGGACTCGATCATACGATCGTAAGAAGAGATTCCCCTTGAAGGGTTTGATTTTTCGTTAGCCATGAGGTCCTCCGTTTTTTCTCCCGCCCTGATTCAGGATTTTATTCTTAAGGATGGTGATAAGGAAATCCCGTTCTTAAACGGCCGCAGATTTTGTGATAATGCCAGTTGGATATTTCATCGTAATGGATTTCATCAGGTTCGTATCGATCATGGCATGATTTGGATCCCTGACAACGCCGAGGGGATCAAGTCCCTTCTCCACCTTTTCAACCTCCCTCGCCATTATCTCTCTTAGCATGACGACACCCCGGTCGGAGGTGGCCAGGTGCTCTTGGGTCCGGTCCGCGATGGGTCCTTGGGTCTCCCACATGACGACATCCTGCGCCAGCGGCTGTCCGTACGGCACATTCATGTCAAATCTGGTAAACGGGTGGAGTGCGTCGG
>JAPUHZ010000200.1 GCA_027297485.1 Deltaproteobacteria bacterium | reverse complement strand
TACGAAGCTTGGGCATAAGCCGGATCACCTTCCATCGTTACGACAAGGGTAGGCCGGTCCCACAGACCAAATTCTGCTGCGTCCTCACCTTCGAGGTGTAAGGCGACTGCCTCCTTAAGATTATGAAAGGTCTCGTCAATGGTTTTGCCCTGGGTAACCACCGCAATCTCCACGCATTCGGCGACAAAGCCTGTTTCGTCCCCTGGCCGGATGATAGCTTTAATGGTTTTCTGCAGGTGTTGCACTTCAAATCCTCCTTGCGGATGCGTATCTGCTTCCGAATTCTTCCCAGATTTTATGCGATAAGAGGTGGCCCGGCAAGCGCCTTACTCACGTTAATCGCTCATCGTCTCCAGTCTTTTTAACCCCAACTTGATTGGGACGATCACCACAAGGATGACGAGGACTAGAACAGCGGCAAGGGAAGGGGCGATAACCCAAACGCCTACGCTTGGATTGCCTGGATTTAATCCTTCCATAGCGAGCAGATAGACCGGCCAGGCCTCAATCATCACGGTGGTCCCAATGAAGGCGATGCTCAGAATCATGCAGATGGCCCCACCAAAGCTCGTGGGGATCTCCGCCACGTGATCGTAATCAAATTTTGGATAGAGGGCTCCTACCCCTACGCTTATCGCCGTGATTCCGAAGGTCATCAGAAAGACGGTGATGAGGGAGAGGGTCATCATCCAGGGGGGGACGTGGAGGAGGGCATTGCTCAGGAAAACCAGGATCTCACCCAGAAAGAGCAGGGGTAAAAGGTTAAGCCAAAACTTGCTCGAGAGAAGAGAGCGGAGCGCGATGGGGGAGGTCTGAAGGATCCAGAAGGCCTTTCCCTCCAGGCTGACCGCTGGAAAAGCGAATCGCACGGCGACTGCACTGAGAACGAAGCCGGCCAGTCCTAAATTTGTAAAAGATATCACTGTCCTCAAAGTTGCGGTGGGGATGGGGGAGCGGTCGAGCGGTAGGACTTTAAAATTGTAAAGGTAGACCACGACTAGGGCGAGGAGGAGAAAGAGCTGGGACCACTGTGTCGTGTCGCGCAGAAAGGTTTTGATGTCTTTTATCATGATGGCCTTTGAAGTTTCCGGGAAAGGATAAGTCAGCCAGTTGAGAATCCGGTCGAGGAGATACCCCTGGCGCCGCCCCTTGCGGGATTCCTGGGCCTTGGACCAAGCAGAAAGATAGACGGCGCCAGAAATCCAAGAGGCCAAAAGTGGGAGGAAAAGGGCATAGCTCACGAGCAAGGCATAAAAAAACCATGGGTCAACCGGCTTCTTGAACAAAACGGAAGCAAAGATCTCCGCCGCCCAACTACTGGGTAAGAAAGGTGAGGAGGGGGTTTCCATAGCAGTCAGGAACTCCAGGAAATGGCCGAATGCCTCAGGGTGGACTAATCGTTCCGGCTGGGAAAAGCGAAACAGGAAGTAAAGGATAATGAAGGCGAACAGACCAAAGAAAAAAAGAATATCCCGAATTCTCCTGGCGGGGAGAAAATAGACTAAGAGCTGGGTAATCAGGACGCCAAGGGCTGCAGGGATGATTAGGAAGAGGGGTAGAACGAGAAATACCCAGAGGTAGAAAAGGCTACCGCCTTGGAAAACGGAGCCATAAGCGGCAAATATCGGGAGGCTGAAGAAGAGGATCATCCAGGAGGAGTTGAAGGTAGTGGTGATCAGGCGAGAGTAGAAAAAGGCGGAGGGCGAGGTAGGAGTTGACATAACGAGGTCCAGGTCGCGCGCGAGGAAGAAGGTGGAAAGGGCTGTGATGACATTGCTGAAAAGGAGCATGGATAAAAAGGTTAGCAGGATGATCAGGAGGAGCTGATAGGCAAGGGCAGGTCCAAGCTCATGAACGGTTTGGAAGTAAACCAATACCCGCTTAATGATCCAATAAGTGGCTCCCCAGAAACCAAACGCTAAGCAGAGAAGGACCAACCGACGCAGCCATTTTTTTTTAGTCGGCGCCCAAAGTTCGTTTTTCCAGGAGAGCAGAATAGGGGAGAGTAAGACAGAGACGGTGTGCATTAAGGCCTTCCCGCCTCCGGCCCCAGAGAGGAAGCGCCGTCTCGGGTTAACTCAAGAAAAGCGCTTTCCAATCCTCCTTCCTCCACCTTGGCGAGCCGGTAGAGATCTGCCATGGTTCCACTTGCGATGAGTTTTCCTCTGTGGATGATCCCGACCCTGTGACAGACCTCTTCGGCAACACTAATGCTGTGGGTTGAGAGGAAAAGAGTGGTTCCTCTTTTGGCCAGCGAGAGAAAAAGGTCCTTTAGCGTTTTCGCCCCCTTCGGGTCGATTCCCACCATCGGTTCGTCAATAATGAGAATTCTAGGTTGGTGGATCAGCGAGGCGCAGAGGACCAACCGCTGCTTCATCCCGTGCGAATAGCTTTCGACCAACTCGTCCTTCCACTCGGAAAGCTCGAAGTGTTCCAAGAGTTCCGGGATCCGTCGCTGCAGTTGGTCAGGGGCTACGTGATGTAGGCTGCCGACGAATGTTAAGAATTCGCTCCCACTTAGTTTTTCGTAGAGAAAGGGTCGGTCCGGCACAAAACCGGTGATGGATTTGGCCTTCTCAGCCTCCCGCTCCACGTCGTATCCACCTAAGGTTACTCGCCCCGATGTGGGTTTTAAGATTCCCATCATGACCCGGATTGTTGTGGTTTTGCCGGCGCCGTTGGGCCCCAAGAAACCGAAGATCTCACCGGGCCGGACCTCTAAGTTCAGGGAATCGACGGCCGCTAGCTTTCCGTAATACTTGCTGAGATTTTCCAGCCGAATCATTCTAGGAAGCCTCTACGACCTGGATCGTTAACTTGCCGATGAGCTGTAGGATGTCGATCTGTCGATCAATCTCTCCTTCGAGGAATTTGACGTGGGTGACATCCGCCGGAAATTGATTCAGGACCGAATCCAACGAGACCCATTTGCCGAGCCAGACCTCAGACCAGGCGTGATAGTAAAAGGCCCCGCGCAGGTAGACCACACCGACAACGGTCTTTGCCGGGATGCCTACGGCCCTGGCCATGGCATTAAATAGGACTGTATGCTCATTGCAATCTCCTTTTTTGGTTTGGAGGACCTCCAAGGCGTTGGGGATGCTCACCGTCGGCTCTTTGGCGAGTCCGTCGTAGACCCATTCCCTGATCCGCGTTACGGCTTTTAAGGCGTCGGTTTCTCCTTTCAAGACTCTCTGAACCAAAGCCCGAATCTGAGGATGGTCGCTTTGCAGGAAGGGGGTGGATTGGAGATATGAGGCGAATCTCGGCTCCTGATTGGGGATCCTGTAAGAGTGGAGCTGGTTTAAATCTTCCCGTCTGATCTCCAAAATATCTTCGCTAAGGCGTTGGCGGCCGGTGCTCAGAGAGAAGTTAGCCAGTTTGAAACCGGAGAGTTTTAGCTTGAGAAGGTTTTTTTGAGCAGGATCGATAATGGGGGATTCTAAAGGGACGGCGGTTTGTGCAATGAGATCAAGCGGGATGGACCTCTCACTAAGGATCTTTGCCTCTTTAGGCCCCTGTCTGACAAGCGAAAGGCCCATAGGGGTCTCTTCTTTGAGGGTTCTCCCTTTTCCATCGACCCAAGAAATCACCGAGATCCCCTTGAAGCGCTGGCGGATGCGTATTGCCGGCTCCATCTTGCCGCCGATTTTAATCCGTTCCCTCCCCTCGACAGTGACGGTCGTGATCTGCTGGGAGAGGGTCGAAGGATCGAAGGTAGGGAAGAGGTGCTCCTTACCTGGCTCGAAGTTTTGGGTTACGATGTAGGGCTTGAGAGCTACGAGCAGATAAGGAGGCTGACTCAAAGGGAGATCCTTTTTTGTGCGATGGCCGCCGGAGTCCACTTCTAATTGGAGCCTGCGTCCAGCAACCTTTCCCCTGACCTTAAACCGGACGTTGTTGGAATGGAGTTCAAAATCAAACTGTTTCAACGTCCAATTGGAAGCCGCGACCATTTCCAATCGGGTCTTTACCGTTTGACTTGTGCCTAAGAGATTGAGTCGTAAAATAGAAGAGCTTTGGACGCGATATCCCTCAGGTTCGGGGGTAACTTTCTGGGTTGCATAACCGATTTTTTCTCCCCGATAATAGATACCCCACCACTCTTCCATTGGCTCGGTGATGACATCCACGGTGTGAAGGAGGATGGGAGGAGGAGGGGCCCAGAGCTGACGCCTCAGGAGAAGGATATTCATGAGGCACCAGAAGAGAACAATAGTTATAGTTAAAGATCGCTTCACAATCAAAGGACAATTCGTATATTTTAATAGGAATGGCAGGCCTTTTCAATCTCAGCTGGGATATGACGACTAATGAAATTTCTTAAAATATGAGATTTGTCGCCGACAAGATGTTGGGAAAACTTGCGAAGTGGCTCCGGATTATCGGGCAGGACGTGACCTATGGTCCTCATCTATCGGGTTATGGGCTGATCCGCGCAGCACGAAGGGAAGGCCGGTTGATTCTTACCCGGGATCGAAGCGTTGCCAAGAAGAGTCCCCCAGAGTACCTCATGATCCAGAGCGACCGGTTTCGTGATCAGCTCAAGCAAGTGGTCCAAGCCTGCCGCCTTGATCCGGTTAAGAACCCCTTTACCCAATGCCTGGAGTGTAATACTCTTCTGGATCCTATACCTAAAAACTCAGTTCAGGGAAAAGTTCCTCCCTATGTCTTTTCCACTCAAGAGAGATTCTCTTTCTGCCGGAAGTGTCAGCGCATATACTGGCCGGCCACGCATCAGCAGAGGATGTTGGAGGAGCTAAAGACCTTGTTTTAACGCCTTCTGGAATTCGATGCGTATGTGTGCTAATTTATCCTTTGATCTTTTTCCCCGGTAGCTCAGCCGGTAGAGCAGGTGGCTGTGAGAGGCGTGGGCAAGAATGGGAGATCGCAGGAGGTACTCCGACCGCCGCGAATATTTAATTAAGGCTGTCCAAAAAAGGCGGAGATAAATCCGTGAAATGGCAATTGAATTTTTGGGCAGTAGATGTATTCGTTGCGGCTATGACCGATGTGTGGAGGCCCTAGAAATCCACCATCTCGAATCTAGTGATAAAGACTTCGGTATTTCTGATAAAGGTTACACTCGAAGTTGGAATCGGGTTCGAGCGGAGGTGGAAAAGTGCGAACTTCTTTGTGCCAATTGCCATCGTGAAATCCATGCCAAGTTGCAGCTTTCTGCCGTAAGGCAGATTGAAAAATCGGGTGAATTCAGGGAACCCTAAGCAGAAAGACCCATTCGCCTGTAAGGGAATCCTGAGCGAAGCCTGCCGAAAGGGAATTTTGTAGGCAGGAACGTGCAGAGACTAGAGGTTGAGGACCCTACCAATAAACCTCAATAGCGCCCGACACCCATTCTTTACTATTGTGAGATGGGTGATGAGATAGTCCAAGCCTGGCAGAAATGCCGGGACCACTTGTAACCACTTTGTCGGGGGTTCGAGTCCCTCCCGGGGAGCCAGTTTTCAAAAAGGCCGCTTTTCTTTGGAGAGGCGGCCTTTTCTTTTCGTGGACTTACGACCAAACTTCTTAACCTCTTTTGCTAGGCGTTTGATCTCCTCTGCCGAGAGTCCCTTGGCGCTCCGTAGGAACGTTGCCATTTCCCGGGGATGTTCCTGGATAATCTCAGGTAAATCCGATGCAACACGCCCGGCCAAGGCCAGAAGCTCATCCGGGTC
>JAPUHZ010000020.1 GCA_027297485.1 Deltaproteobacteria bacterium | reverse complement strand
AGGAGCTTCGGGGCAAGATCCTCGTCCTCCATACGGGATGGAATCGGAGGATGTTCCGCAAGCCCCGCTATTATCACGACAACCCCTGGATTATGACGGAGACCGCCCGCTGGATCGCCTCCAAGGGTATACGGGCCCTCGGTCTGGATACGCCTCAGGATCGAGTGACCGGCCCACCGAGACCAGGTGATTTTCCTGTCCATCGGACTTTTTTGGGGAAGGGGATTCCTTTCATCGAACACCTGGCGAATCTCGAAAAGATTAAGAAAAGGACCTTCACGCTAATAGCATTCCCGATTAAGATCCACAGGGGCGACGGAGCACCGTGCCGAGCGGTGGCGATTGTAAACTGATATAGGGTATAATTCTCAACCTAAGTGAAAAAGACCGAAAGAAGTCGGGTGCCTCGAGATATAAGTTGATATCAGGCTAACTGAGAGAAACTGGAAAGAAAGACATGTTATCCCAGGCCACAGTAGAGGAAGCTGTAGTCAATCTCTGGAAGAAAAATCAGTTTGATTTACCGGATGACTTTAAGTCTTTCTTAAAAGAGAAGTACGAGTCAGAGACCAGCGAGCTTGGCAAGATCCATTTGAAGTCTAATATTGACATGGTGGAAAAGTCTTCAAAAATGGGAATCCCTTTCTGTGCGGATACGGGCCTGCTGGCTTACTATGTTGTCCTGGGAACAAAGATGGTCAATGCAATGGAAGGAGGGTACGGCTCCTTCGAAGAAACCTTACAGAGAGCTACCGCGAGAGTAACAGCGGAGATCCCTCTTAGACCAAATGCGGTTCATCCTTTGACGCGTCATAATCCGAACAACAATCTTGGCCCTAATTCGCCGGATATCAAGATCAAGCTATTGCAGGATGGCGACTTCGTCGAAATTACCAATGTGGCCTTTGGTGGAGGTCCAGAGCTGGTCGGGAGCAAGTTTACGGTTCTTCCGCCGACGTCTGGAGAAAAAGGTGTAAGGAAGTTTGTACTTGAGTGTGCCATCCAGTTGATCCGAATGGGAGCAACGTGTTCTCCTAATGTGGTAGGGGTCGGCTTGGGGGGGAGTTTTGAAACCTGTGCGCGGTTGGCTAAAGAAGCTGCGATCCTTAGACCGATTGGAGACAAGAATCCTGACGATGAAGTCGCTCGGCTGGAGAGCATCCTTATGGAAGATGTTTTGAAGCTTAAACTTGGACCCATGGGGATGGGAGGGTCAACCTCCGCCTTCGATGTCCATGTGGAACTGGCGTACTGTCATATGGCTACCCTACCTGTTGCCGTTTACCTTCAATGCTCGGCGATGAGGAGAACAACAGTTCGTTTGTATGAGGATGGGAGAGTTGAGGGTCTTGCAATATCAAGTTGGCTCAGGTGCTGAGCAGCATGAAGAACGTTCATTTGACAACACCACTGCCCGTTGAACGTGTTAAGAATTTGGAAGCGGGTGATTTCTTAAGCATAACGGGTCGTGCAATGACCTGCAGGCCATTGGCATATGATCGGCTTTTAAACTCCAAGGAAGGCGAAGCGGTTGGAAGGCACTTGAGAGATTTAGGTATCGAAATTCTCTTTCACTGTGGACCTCTGATTAAGAAGGAGGGTGAGGAGTGGAAGATTTTAGGGATGGTGCCTATGCCGAGCTGGCTTGCGGGGCCGGAGAGAATCAGTAAGGCCGTCGAATCATTGGGCTTGAAGATTATTATCGGTAAAGGGTCTCTCCAGGCGTTGAGTGATTTCTGTGTAAAGTCCTCTTGTGTTCATGTGGTATGTGCGGGCAATTATAACGAGTATGCGTTGAAGGTTACGAAGGTCTTGGAGGTCCACTGGGTGGACCTGGGTTTACCTGAGGCACTGTGGGTATTTGAGGCAAAAGAGTTTGGCCCTTTTATTGTTGATACCGATACCAAAGGTAACAGCCTATATAAAGGAGTTGACGAGATCTTCAAGGCCGAGGCTGGATCGCTATTAGATGAATTGGGAATCAAGCTAGATTAGACTTCCGGCTTTTAAGCGTAGCTCCGGAAAGATCTAGACTGTCGTCTTTTTCTCGTTCTCTCGGCCAAGCTTCTTACCCCAAGCTGTGCTTGCGTATTCTCCACCGGCGTTAGTAGGAGACCACCATATTAGAATTTAGCTATCTCGGAGACTGTCGGGTTCTAATTGATCTGCTGGTTGCGCATAGTAGTATCATCTGGTTGAAAACTTTTAAGGAGGGCTTTTCGTGGCAAAGGACCTACGTACACATATCGCGCTATTGCGAGAGCATTTTCCAGGTGAAATTTGCACTATCGAGCGAGGGCCGCTCTCCCCAGCTGAAGGCGAAACCTGTGCACTTCTTTATCATCTGGAGCAGCAGGGCAAATGGCCGTGCGCGGTTTTTCAACATGTAACCGATCTGCAAGGGAAACGATGGCCGGGAGCAGTTGTGTTCTCTGAAGCGACGACTTGGCGAAAGATTGCCGTATCCTTTGACATGATGGACACATCGCTTGATCCAAGGGCCGTGCTGCAGGAGGCGGCTAAACGCGGACAAACGCCCATAGCCCCAGTTGTGATCCCTCGTGCAGAGGCACCGGTTGCCCAAATCACTTGGAGGGATGGAGAGGCCGATTTGACACGCTTACCCGCATACAGGAAGGAGGCCGGTGATGCCCGGCCGGGATGGATATGTGGGGTGGCGGTTGCGCGCGATCCCGACACCGAGCGCTATAATTGTTCCTGGCATCGACATTTAGTGCACGGTGCCAAGGTAAGCGCTGCACGTGTCAACTACCGGCATCTGTGGGGCTACATGCAACGTTGGAAGCACGAGGGTCACGAGGAGATGCCCGTTGCTTTTGTTGTCGGGCATCATCCTGCGTTTTCATTGGCAGCTGGCAGTAAAGTCGGCCTAGACGTCGATGAGTATTCCTATGCTGGAGGCTTGCTCGGTGAGCCTGTCAGGCTGACTCCGTCGCTAACTTTCGGGGCCGATCTACTCATTCCGGCTGATTCTGAGGTAGTGATTGAGGGGTATTTGCACCTCAGCAAAAAGGAAGCGTGCGGGCCCTGGAGCGACTTTATGCGCTATTACTCCCCGGCTACTCAGGAACCTGTTTTTCGTCCCACGGTGATTACCATGCGGGAAAGTCCACTTTTTCTTCACAGCTGGACTGGCCATCATGAGATCATGTTTGATTTTGCCGGGATGATGGAGGTCTACCTGGAGATTGTGCGACGCCATCCACGCCTGCGGGCTGTGAATTGCATAGCGCCTATGACGTTTGTCTTGCAGTATTCGCCTCAGTATCCAGGGGAGGCACAGCGCCTCGCAGCGCATGCATTTGGTGCCCTTGGCGACAAGGTTAAAAACCTTATTTTGGTAGATGAGGATGTGAACCCGTTTGATCTAAGTGCTATTTGGTTCTCCATTGCGAGTCGGGTGGACGCTTCAACGGAGCAACTAACAATCTTTCGGGATATCATGGCCAACCGTCAGGATTCCTCGAAGGCTCGACCGCTTCAGGTGGGGGGGATCTTCCTCGATAGTACAAAACCCGCCGGACGTGGTCCCATGGAAATTTCCCTGCCAGAGAAAGAAGTGTTGGAGCGGATACACCTAGAGGATTTTCTGACACCGGATGAAGTCAGTCGGTTGCATAGGGATGTTTGAAAGGTCGATAAGGGTTTGGAATTAGAGGGACAGGTAAGGTGCTGACGGAAGACGGCAAAGAGATAGGTCGGACGTTCCAGGTAACCGAAAAAGCGCCATCGTGACAGGAGGCGGTCAGGGTATCGGAAAGGTCATCTGCGCCGCCTTTGCCCGTTTTGGCGCGCTGGTGGTTGTGGTTGATATCGACCGGGGAGGGACCGGTGGTGTCGTTCAGGAACTGCAGTCTTCTAGTGTATGCGCGGTTGAAATCGTCGCCTTTTCTTAAGCCTCGCCAGCTCTTCGAGTCGATGCCCCACTACTTCATTCCAGGTTCCGCAGCATCATTGGAGATTTCCCTGGTGGGCTCACTGTAAGTGATGCACTGCACGGAACCCGCACTGGCACACAAGTTGCAGTTCAAACAATAATCCTGGACCCCGAACTGAATTGGCTTCTCGAGTTTGAGTGGAAAACTGGTGCAGACCTTAGCTAGCCTGAGTGTGCTTCCGTATTTGCGTTGGATCAGTAAGCCGTGCCGACCGATTTTCCCGGGCCCCGCTTGAATTGCGTACGGGATAGTCGACGCCGTATTGTTCCCGCTCGGAACGGCCTTGTAGCCCGAGCGGCGGAAGAAAGCGGTGACGGAAGCTTTGCGGGATAAGAGCATTGGTGTTCGTCATCGTTGCACATCTGTTAGCAAGGGAGTTGAAATTGACCGCGCTGGGGGATCACTTCGTTTGCTCTCGGAAATCCTTGTTCGTGCCGTAGACTGATGAATAATTGATGGGGAATGCCGGGAGGGGTGCGTGTCTTTGGAAATGACCCTCTATGTGAGCGGCGTGACGTGGCTGGCAGCGAGCCTACAGGGCGTAACGGGAGTCGGATTCATGATCCTCTCGGTACCAGGATTGATCCTGGTGCTTCCGGCTCAGGTAGTAGTGCCGGGGGTGATTCTGCTCTATCTGCCGCTGGGGACGGTCCAAGTGTTGCAGCTCCTAGGCGATGTGGATTGGCGCAGACTGGCCTATCTAATAGGGAGTGCTGCGGTTGGGCTGCCTCTGGGGGCAGTAATCTTACGGGTGACCGATACGGAAACCATGCAGCAGGTGATTGGGGGGATAATGCTCGGTTTAGCCTTTTTGCTCCAGGTTAAGCCGGGGCCGCCGTTTCGTCGGGAGAGGATCGCTTGGGTGGGAGTCGGGCTAATCAGCGGAGTGCTGGCGGCCAGCACTTCGGTATCCGGGCCACCGGTGGTGCTGCTGGCACTGAAGCAGAGGTTGGAGCCCAGTCGGATTCGGGCAACCCTGCTTGCCTATTTTGTTTCGCTCTCCCTCTGCAGTCTGCCGCTCTACTGGAAAATGGACCTGTTGAAGCAAGCGAGCCTTGAACTCGCGCTCTCTGGCTTACCGGGCGTGATTCTGGGATATGTTACGGGGACATGGCTGAGGGGACGAGTTAGAGAAAAGTGGTTCCAGAGGGTGGCGCTGGGAGTGGTAGTGGGAGGAGGTCTGGTCGCGGTATTTTTTTGATGGTGGATAGAGCGAGCTATTGAAGGAGCTTTTGAATTCGGGATCGAGCCATAGACAGGTAGAGAGGGGGGGGTCTGCGGCTTTTTGTGCCTTGGTGATCAGCTTAGAGATGGCCAAGTTGACGCGTACACTGGTCTTACCGCCAGGCACACCCCAGGGTAGAGTGAAGTGTTTCGTCAAAGCATTAGACGTATGACGAGAGATCCCGGGTTTATCGCCGACTGGGAGAAAATATTTTGGCCAGAAATTGGTCCCTGCCTTGGTCGATTCCGAGGAAGCCGATAGGAACAAACTAAAGTTGTGAAGCCTGCGCCCTGGCAGGAATATCTCAGGAAGTTTGTTTGGGGGTAGGTGGAGGTAAAAAGATTGCAAATTGTAAAAGTCAAAATCTCGATCTCTGTTTTTGCATTTTGAGTTTTGTATTGGTCTCAGTTAAGGAGGTGACCCATGGCGAAAGATCCTGTGTACAAAAAAGAAGTGGATGAGAAGGCTGCTCTTGGTGGTAAGGCACGGTTCTTGGGCAAAGTTTTTTACTTTTGCTCGAAAACATGTCGCGCTGCTTTTCAGCGCGAACCTCGGAAATACTTGCCTGAGAAAACGGGAGAGAAAAGGAACCGGATGACCATGGAAGCTCGCTTAAGAAGTTGTTTAGACTTCTTTGATGTGGAAGTGTATGTTCATCGAAGATATGTAGCACTCCCTTGAGAGGAGTCGTCGACCATGTCATCTGTTTCTACAGCTGGGTCGGAAGGCCGTCGCGCTGCCATCGTCGATAAATATCACCCTTCCTGCGGAAGTGTAGTACCTTTCAGTGAATAAATGATACCCATCAGGAACACCAGAAATGGAGGCTAGTTTCCGTAGGGAGCCCAGGTTGTCTTCTCAGCTTCAATATTGTTTGGCATTGAAATTCGCAAATTTGGGAAACGGAGAGACTGCCCTCCCTGTCTAGTAGTACGATTGAATTATTTTAGCGGAGAATTTAAGGCATTCGAGTGCGAACATTGAGTTGGATGGAGGGTTCAAACAATGAGCAGCGTACAATCAAGAAAAAAGATTGTCGTAACGCAAAATATGGGCTTTCACCCTAATCAGATCGAGCGCTTGAAGTCGCTGGGTGATGACACTTTCTATAACGATTCGCCAAAATCACCGGAAGAGTGGGTAAAACGCTGTGAAGGCGCCGATATCGTTTGTAGTGGGAAATATGGCCTGGAACAGAGAGTTTACGATGTTAAAAACACCTTCTTCTCTCTCCCTTTGGTGGTGTAGGCTGGTTGGATCCGACAAAGTTAAAGGATAATAATATCACTGTCTCCTATTGTCCTGGATGTAACAAAGACGCAGTCTCAGAGTGGATTGTTGCGATGATGCTCAACCTCCTTAGGCAATTTCCTACATTCATTAATGCCAGTCATCTACCAAAAGGAGCAACGGCCAAAGGAGCCCTGGGCCTGAGTGGAAAGAAGGTTTGCATTCTGGGAAGAGGTAATGTCGGTCGTCGTACCGGAGAGATCTGTGAGGCCCTTAATATGAGCGTCACATATTTCAGAAGAGGTGATGATTTAATTCAAAGAGCTAAAGATGCCGACATTGTCATTGATTGTTTAAGCGCTAATCTTACAAGTCACGGACTGCTCGATAGAAAATTCTTCAACTCACTTAAAAAAGGCTCTTATTTTATTACCGTTACAGAGCCCAAGGTCTGTGATATTGAGGCCTTACTTGAGGCCTTGGATAATGGCCCCCTTTCCGGCGCTGCGCATGACGTTGCAGCGCTTCAAACAGGAGACATGGACAATCCCTTCTATCAAAGGTTGCTCAAGCATCCAAAAGTCCTTGTGACTCCGCATGTTGCTTATTTTACAGATGTAACGGTAATGGTTCGTAATGACATGATGATCGAGAATGTAGAAGCATGGTTAAAAGGAAACCCAATTAACATCATTGATGTCCAGATTAGTTGGAAAGAGGCCATTTGGATGAGCTAACCTACGGAAATGTGTGATAATCTGTCAAATCTCGAAAACCAGACCCCTCTTCACCTTATTTTGCTGTCCAAATTAAGCCGGAATTGGGAAGAGGGCACGAAGATCATCAGATTTGCTCCTGAAGGCGAATAATAAGGCTTTATGGATATGGTTTAATAAAAATATAAAGTTAGTAATTTTCATAGATTTTCTTGTACGCAGAGTTCGGAGGTTTCAGAAGTCAAATAGCTGACTACACCAGTTTCAACATAAACCGTCGCATTTGCCATAGTAGTTTAATCTCCCATGCAGCAATATGTAGGTCAGTTAAGGAGGCAGAACGGATAACGGCTAAGCTGTGTCGAAGCAAGAGAAGCTCCCAAATCTCAAGTACTGGTAAGCGAGACATCAGCTTAAGCCGCGTGTTAGGAGGCGTCTTTCAAATTTTTAGAAAGATACTGTTGTTCTGACGATTTCCAAACCCAAACGCTCCAAAAGTAGCCGCCGGTTGGAAAAAGAATAATCCCTTTGGCAAGAAAGATCGGAAAACTGGAGAACCCTTGGTTTGCGGACATCACAAGTGACCACAGAATTCCAGTCAAAAACCCCCACCCCAATACGCCCCGAACCCAGATAAAACGCTGCCTCCCCATCAGCCGGGTCTTGCCCCACTCTTCGATCTGTTTCTGGCTCATCCGCATGATCAGGTTCTCTGGTCGCCTAACGTAAAGCGTTATATCCCTGATGCCCAACCGGAACAATGGGCTAAAGCTCTGACCGTTGGGGGCATTGGGGATAAAACGAGTTGGACTAAACCGCTGGGCCGGAATTTACTGCTTACTATGGGGATTGTAAAGCGGAGATTTGACGCAGAAGGCAATAGGGAATTGGTTTTGAACGCTGGTGCTTGCTTGGGGCCAGCTTCCCCTTGCCGAGATACTTTGTCGCAAAGGTGTAACGCGCCTGATAAGGGTAGCGGTATTTTAAGCCTGCCTTTTTGATAGCAGTCTCCCAAATTCTCACCCGGAAGTTACTCACGTCTATCGGCAGCCCTTTGTCACCCATGAACACATAGCTGTGGGCAAGATATGAAATCGTCTTCTGCCTTTTCAGCGCTTCCATCATCCCCGGAGTAATTTCCACGTCTCGAATAGCTTTCTCGGTCTTTGGGTCCTTATCTTTTCCCAAAACCCTGCCTTCGCCGACAGATATAACGCGGATAACTAGATTAACCCGCGGCCATTTTAATGCGTTGGCTTCGTTGGCTGAAGGTGGATTCAAATAGAAATACAACATAGGGCTTATAGCGCGGAAGGGTCGCATCGAGAAGAGCTCGGATTTCCTCTTACTAAAGGAAATCCTATGTGTAAGTTGCTTGAGGCCTCTCCGATAAAAAGTGTGGTTGAAGTAGAAGAAATGAGACGGTAGAAAACCCATCAGCATTTTTTCACATAAACTTCGATATTTATAGATATTCCTATATTCTAGGAAACCCCCTTAAAAAGCTTGATTTTTGTGTGATCTCTCTTGTATAAGATGTGTGGGTTGGATGCGCAAAGTGGTTCAGTAGGTATTTTCAGTTATTGCAGTGGAGCGTACAAGCTGTTGACATGAGGTCCTTATTCAAATCTAAGAATTGGAGTTTTTCTGGAGGACGCGCCCAGTTTAGCGCCTGAGGGTTCATGCATGGCAGGCAAAATCATTGATGCTGACGGACATGTGATTGAAAAGGATCAGGAGATTTATGAGTACCTCGATTATCCATATCGTGGCGTGCGAGCGGTGTTGGGCTTTCCGTTCTTTCCGACCCTGGATGGATTCCAGCGTGGCGCGATAATGGGACGGCTCGGGATGTACACCGATCTGGCCGTTGACGGACAAGTATGGCAGCAGTTATTGGACGAGACCGGGATTTCTTGGACTGTGCTTTATCCCACAGCTGGGCTCGGTTTCGGGCTCGTTCAAGACCCCGACTGGGCGGTGGCCCTTGCTCGGGGGTACAACAGCTGGTTTACGGACCGCTATTATAATATCGATACGCGACTTAAAGGGATGGCCTTGATTCCCCTTCAGGACCCTGGCGAGGCCGTAAAAGAGCTCCGCAGAGCGATCAAGGACTTGCATATGGTGGGAGCTGTACTCCCTGCGTGGGGTCTTAAGAAGCCACTAGGCCATCCAGACTTTTTCCCAATCTATGAAACCGCCCAAGCTCTCGATGTGCCGGTGGCGGTGCATGGCGCTGCCACAACAGGATTGGGTCTACACATATTCGACTACTTCTCGCCTCTGAACACCTTGAGCCACCCCATTAGCCAGATGATCCAAATGACTGGCATGGCCCTGGGTGGGGTGTTTGACCTGTTTCCAAAACTTCGCATTGCTTTCCTGGAGGCCGGTGCTACCTGGGCGCTTTACATGATGGAGCGATTGGACCGCGCATACCGCATATGGCAGGGACAGGGTAGAGCAGAATACAGCATTCATACTAAACGTCCTCCTAGCGAGCATATCAAAAGTGGCCGTATCTTTTTTACCGTCGAGCCGGGCGAAACGAATCTTCCTTATGTGGTTGAGAAAATTGGCTCAAGGTGCCTCATGTATGCGTCTGACTTTCCCCATGAAAATAACCTTATGAAGGTAAAAGACGATATCCGGGAATTCAAAGATTTCGAAGGAATAAGTGAGGAGACGAAGCAGAAAATACTTTTCGATAATGCCATAAACTTTTATCATATAACGTCTTAGCCGTTGGATTAGGTAGAATTGGGATTTCACTGATAATTAGATTTGGTTTTGGGCTTCTCGCCCAGAAAGGGAGGAAAATATATGAAACGGAAATGCTTGAGGCTGGTACGGATGAAGATTTGTAGTGTTGCTACGATCTTTGTCCTGGTTGGGCTCTTCAGTGGTTTGGTTCGGGAAGCTGCTGCGCAAACTACGGTTCGTGTGAGCTATCCCCAAGTCACTATAGCACTCTTGCCTATCTATGTGGGTATGGAAAAGGGCTTTTACAAAAAGGAGGGTTTAGAGGTTGATTATGTATTCACGCGGGGGTTTCCCGGCGTTCAAAGCGTCATGGCTGGCGACAGCCATTTCGCAACAAACTGTGCTGCTCCAATGGGTGCTATTAAAGGGGGCGATATTCGGGTGGTGCTCGGTGCAGAAGACTCACCCTACATGCCGCTTTATTCTAAGAAATCTATTACAACGCTGAAAGCCCTTAAAGGCAAAACAGTGGCCACTTCTGGTATCGGCTCAGTCACTGATACGTTATTCCGGCTCTCTGCGCAGGCGAAGGGCTTTAAGCCGTCCGATTTCAAAATCATTACCATCGGTGGCTCTGGCGCACGCCTTACAGCGCTTAAGGCTGGGACGATTGATGCTGGGATGTTGGCGAATGAAGCGGGCTTACAAGGTGAGGCCCTGGGCTTTCATATGCTTCTTGACACCGGCAACCTCAATCCCGTTCCCGCTCAGTGTATCTCAACTCGACTCAGTTTGATTAAAAAGAACCCCGGGATTGTAGGAAAGTTTGTTCGGGCTACCAAGGCCGCTGCGGAATTTGCCCGGGACAATCGGGCTGAGGCTATTGCTATTGCCAAGAAATCCCTTAAAAAGTTACCTGCAGAAATTATCAACCGTGGATATGATGTCATGTTCATCGGCCGCTACAATTGGGCTAAGCTCCCGGAGAAAGTGATGAGGATGTCGATTAAGCTCTGGTCTGACCGAGCTGGAGTCAAGAAAACCACTAATCCGGATGAAGTATACGATTGGCGGTTCGTAAAATGACCTCCTGTGGTGCAAACTTGTGCTTGTATTTATGGCTGTCATTGAATGCCGGGAGCTGACGAAGGTCTATAACAGTCAAGATGGGCACAGGGTTGAAGCTCTAGGACCAATCTCCATCTGCATTTCCAAGGGAGAGTTCGTTTCACTGGTAGGACCCAGCGGGTGCGGGAAATCCACTTTGCTCAAAATCCTAGCTGGACTAATTTCGCCCAACAAGGGTGAGTTCCTTTTGAATGGCAATCCTGTTTTCGGTCCAGGGCGAGAACGGGCTATTGTTTTCCAGGAGTTTGCGCTCTTCCCTTGGCGGACAGTACTCAGCAACATAGCTTTTGGGCTCGAGAACTATCATGTGCCCCGGGCTGCGCGCGAAGCGCGGGCTCTGGCCCTTATTGAAAGTTTAGGGTTAAAGGGATTTGAGCGTAGCTATCCTCACGAACTTTCCGGCGGTATGAAACAGCGCGTTGGGATTGCCCGCGCACTGATCATGGAGCCTCAGGTCTTGCTCATGGACGAGCCCTTTGCATCCCTAGATGCCCAGATGAGAGAAATCCTCCAGGAGGAGCTCGAGCGGATCTGGATGGAAACTCAGAAGACCGTGGTCTTTGTCACCCACAGCATTGACGAGGCACTGTTTCTTTCCGATCGGATCATTGTTATGTCAGCGCGGCCAGGACGAATCACTATAGAACTGTCTCTCAATCTTCCCCGTCCCCGAGGCGAGCATGACGTCCGTAATCATCCTACTTACCAGGAGGCCCGTAAACAGATATGGGATAGCCTGCGTTTAGAGGTACTTAAAAACCAGCCGGTTTCACAAAAGATTTCCAACCATAGCGCCGTACGGCGCGGCTTGTGATGCTCCGGGTTCTCTCGGTTTCCGTGTTCTTAGCCATATGGGAAGTTCTAGGGCGCACCGTCCTCGCAGATTTTCTATTCTTCAGCTTTCCTAGCGCAATCGGTGCTGGTTTCTTAGAGCTTGTCAGGGACGGAGACCTCGGCGCGCACCTGTGGGCAAGTGGGTCGGTGTTCCTTTACGGAATGGTTCTTTCCTTGCTAGCGATTCCTGTTGGTATGTTCATGGGGAGGATCCCTACCATTGATTACCTCCTCGATCAGTACCTCCTGGCGCTCTCTGCTATTCCTCGCTTCGTCTTCGTGCCGCTTTTCATGATATGGTTTGGCTTAGGCTTATTCTCAAAAGCGCTCATCATTTTCTTGGGTGCTTTTTTTCCACTCCTGTTCAACGTCCGGGAAGGAGTGAAAACCGTTGATCCGGTTCTTTTAGATGCAGCTCGAGCCTTTGGCTGCAGACGCTGGCGACTCTATACGGTCGTTATCTTGCCGTCGATCTCTTCCTTTTTGGTAGCAGGGTTAAGGCTTGGCATCGGCCGGGCCATTATTGGGATTGTCCTAGTGGAAATGTATTCTTCCCGTAACGGTATAGGCTTCCTTTTGATACGGATGGCGGAGGTCCTCCGCCTGGATCTTTTCTTCGCTGTTCTTGCTGGTTTGGCTCTCTTTGCCGTAGGGACCAGCGAATTCCTACTGTGGTTAGAGCGCCGCCTGTCTCCATGGCGCGCCAGGCAGATGGAGAAGCTATAATGTGGGGACGGCAGCGTGAGTGGACCATACGTGCAGGCTCCCTGGGGATAGTGCTTCTGGGCTGGGAGCTCATAGGGCAGCTCCAACTCATGGACCCCCTTTTTTTAAGTTATCCAACGGCTATGTGGGCTGCCCTCTGGCAATCCTACGAAGTAGGGAGCATCTTGAGTCACACGATCATAACCTTCTGGGTAGGCTTGATCTGCTATGTCTCCGCCTTGCTCACAGGTATTTCGACGGGCCTTATCTTGGGTCGCATGCCCGTCATCCGCAAACTAATCGACCCTTATCTCGTGGTACTTTATGTGACTCCAACCTTTACGCTTCTTCCTTTCTTACTTGTGTTCTTGGGCACTGGCCACATGCCTCTTTTCGTCGTTGTTTTTGGGGCCGTCTACAGCCAGGTTGTCATTAATGTTATTTCAGGAGCGGAATCGATCGATCCTATACTAATAGAAGCTGGTCGGGCTTATGGAGCGACACGCATACAGCTCTTCTGGAAAGTGATTCTCCCAGCCACGGTTCCGCATATTGTAGCGGCTTCTCGCATAGCATTGGGGCGGGGTTTGGTAGTCCTTGTTTTCGCAGAGTTCTATCTCGGCTCCTCTGGCTTAGGCTTTTTCACAGCCTGGTCTGGTCAGACGCTACGCACGGAGGCTCTCTTCGCTGCCATCATGGTCCTTATGGCCCTAGGACTTTTAGGCGATGGAGGCCTAAAATTTCTCCGACGCCGATTCTTCCCATGGCAGACAAAGTAAGGAAAAGAAGCAAGGGAGGACAGGGGTCATGCTTCCAAATCAAAATAGCGGATAATTTT
>JAPUHZ010000002.1 GCA_027297485.1 Deltaproteobacteria bacterium | reverse complement strand
TGGGATACGTAGCCCTGAACTCAAGGCTTTTCCTTTTCCGAAGATCAGTCAAACCACGAAAATCATCGCCTAAGTGGGAGAAGTCGTCAGGCGAATCACTGGGTTTGGCATTTCTCCGACACGCTCCTAGGACTCAATTAATGAGCTATTGAATTGAGTCCTACGGGTCGTTGGAAAGAAAACGGCAGCCCGATGTGGACCGCCGTCTACTAAACTTCTAGGACTCTGGTCAGGCTACTTTCCTGCGCCGCCTAAAGAAGCCTAATCCTGCAAAGTCGGAGCCGAGTAGGAGCATGGTGGAGGGTTCAGGGATGGGGGCGACAAATGATTCTAATGTAATGCTGAAAACCGAAGAAGGGGATTACTCCAAGAAAAGGGACCCAGTGTTGAAATTCTTCCGTTTCATCTTCTCAATTAGCCTTTCTCTTTCCTTCTGCAACTGATTGATCTGAGCCCTCAACTTACTAAGCTCTTTCTCCTTCGCGCTAGGGGGCGGCGGTAACGCCGAAGCCGCGCCTACGACTACAGAGCTCCTAGGACGAACTCCACGTCGTGACAACTCTTAATTGATGCATCGTAGAATGGAATCCTGGGATGAAATGGGGCCTCTTTGACAAATTCTGACGACCACCAATCCTGACATCCGCCCACCTGCCAGATTTAACAAGAGTGGTTAGCTCTACGTTCATCTCTAGTGATCGAGTTTGCCTGCAATACAGGTCAAATCCTCCCGCGAGAGCCTGGAAAAGAAAGGGATTTGTCTGATGGCTACGGCAAAGTTCACTCTCTAGAACGTGTACTCGAGCCCGAGGGTCCAGATCAGGTTCGGACGAATCCCCTCACTCCTATTCAACGGGACCTGAACTCCGGCATTTAGGAGGAAGAAGGGCAAGGGTTCCCACTTCGCTCCCAAGGCGAGATCGACCGTGTGGTCCCCGATGCCATCCCCCTCGGGCTCCCAGCGCCCAAGGCCGTCAACGGCAATGGTCAGGCTCGGATGCACCCGGGCATCGAAGCCCGTGACATAGCGGAGGTTGTTCTGTTCGGAGTCAGTCGACACCTCGTAGCCAAGGTTTATGTGCGGGGTCAGCCAACGAACTTCAGCACCCGGTCCGAAGCTCCGGGAGGCTACAAAGAGCCCCTTGAAGTTTGTCTCTCCGGTCCCTAAAAGATTATCTTGGTCCCCAGTGGGGAGCTTCACCTCGCCGACAATGGCAAGGTCTGGCCATCCGTTGCTACTTCGGAGGAAGTTATACTTGGTCCGAAGAATAATGTCCCCGATGCCGGTCTTGTCCCCACCGCCCGTCGATCTAGGTGCATCCAGCGCCGGATCGAAGTTGTGAACGTCGCTACTGAGGGGATTGGTAGCATTGCGGATGATTGTCGCCTCGGCCTCTGCGCGCACACGGGTATGGACGATTGGGACGACGATCCCGACGTCCCACGTCCGCGTAAGGCCGTAGGTGGCAAAGTAACCGAAAACATCCTGCTTGATCTCTAGGTCGAGGTCCACCCGAATGCTGTCGATTTCGACATCGGAAGGGAATGAAGGGGTGGGACCAAGGATGCCGTCTCCATTTACGTCATCATGCGTGAAGGTAAGCGAGAGGCGGTTCAGCCGCTTACCCTCGAAGCGTTTGAAATCAAGTCTGGTATAGGAGAACGCGACATTGATTTTTCGGGCCCCGACGGTTCGGGCGCGCTCAGCGAGAAGCGGGCCCAGGCTCTCCGTGGTCCGCACGGGCACGCCGCGCTCAATGTCGAAGGTGAAACCGGTGACCGTGGAGTTGAAGGCGAACAGGCCGAGGTTTGAGGCCAGGGCTGTGCTGAGGGAGTCCAGACCCTGGACCGCGGAGGCGGTGAAGTGGGGGGAATGTGAAGGCCCCACTGTTGGAATCTGGAGCAGGATCCCGTCCCCAGCATAGAGATTCTTCACTGTGTCTTTGAGCCCCCCGGCACTGGCGGGCTTAGGGGATGGCCAGATTAGAGAGATCACTAAGATCGTGAGTGCCACCTTCTGCCAAACGCAGATGAGCACGGTCGAATCCTCTGCCTTCCGCATAGCTACCTCGCTTATTCAGCGTTATTTCACATCACTGGATAATCTGATCTGCCTTCTCCAGGATGCTCCTGGGGATCTCCATTTCCAACTTCTGTGCCGCCTTGAGGTTCACGGTGAGTTTGACCCGCCGAGCCGTCGTGTAGGGGATCTTGCCTGGCATCTTTCCTCCGAGGATTTTGACGGCCAGCTCTCCTGCCTGCCTCCCAATGTCGTTGCTGCTGCCGAAAGAGACGGAGATGACGGCTCCCATCTGTGACTGTCTCTCCGATAGCCCGAGGAGCGGTACCTTTTTACGAAAGGAAAAAAGCAACATGTATTGGACCACCTCGCGGGAGAGGATGGTCTCGTCGGGCAAGATCCAGAGCGCATCAATCTTGCCTTGCAAGAACCCCAGAGCTTGGAATGCCTCCTTGGGGGACCGGATCTGCTTGACGATGAGCTGAAGCCCTTTCTCTCGTGCGACCGATTCCGCCTGACTCACCAGATACCCAGTCTTGGCTGCGTTGAAGATGATGCCCACCCGTCGGAATTTCGGGCCCAACTGCTTAAAGAGCTGCATCGTCAGTTCCACCGGCACGTTCATGCTGGCCCCGGTGATGTTCTTCGCCCCGGCACCGGCAACGCTCGGAGGATTGAGGACCATTGCATAGACCACGGGGAGGCTGGTGGTCCGGCTAGCAGCCACCTGGAGGGCCCATGTTCCTACGGCGAATATAAGGTCAGGTTTTATTTTTGCTTGGATCTCGCTCATGATTTTTTGCCCTCGGTCAAAGTCGCCCTCCATGTCGTACTCCGCCACAATCTGATGAGGGAGGATTTCCTTGAAACCTCGGAGGGCCTCTTTGTAAGCGTTCACATTGGCACCCATGATGACGGCAACGTCCGCAGCGTCGACTGGGCTGGCCACCCTGCCAATGAAGACGAGGATCGCGAGAGGTATAAGGACGTTTTTCATTTTATCTGGCCTTTTCCATTTCCCAGGGGCTTCACGCCAAAATCGGCCAAATGGTTAACCCTTCAGGCCGCACACGTTGAAGCTGGTGACCGGGCGCTGGAAGCCCTTCAGCGTAAGCTCGCCGACCTTCTCGGCCTCCACGAGTTCCTCGACCTGCCCAAGCAACCGCTGCGGGATAAGGATCTGTCTCGGCTTGGCCTCTCCGCAGAGGCGGGCAGCCAGGTTTACGACCCTGCCGATGAGCCCATAGTCCCACCGACCTTCGAAGCCAATGGAACCGATGGTCGCGTAGCCCCGAGCTATGCCAGCAGCGAAGTCTAGATTGTAGTCTAATTTGTTCCACCTGGCCTTAAGCTCGGCGACGCGCCCGCGCATGGCCACGGCCATGCGAAGGGCACGCTCGGCGTGGTTCGGTTGCGGCACAGGGTCGTTGAAGAAGATCATCATGCCATCACCGGCGAAACGCTCGAGGGTCCCTTCATAGGCGACGATCAGCTTGCCCATTTCAGCGTGGTACTCGTGCAAGACTCCGATAATTTCCTCGGGCTCCGACGCCTCAGCGAAGGCGGTAAAGCCCCGGAGGTCGAGAAACACCACTGTCACCTCTCGGCGGTGGCTCTTAAGCGGATCTTCGGTGCCGGAGGAGAGGATAAGGTCGGCGACCTGGGGGGAAAAGACACGTTTGAGGTCGACAACGCGCCCCTCCAGGATCCGGTTAAGTTCAGCGAGCTCGGCGGCCTGCGTTATAGTCATTTCGTGGAGCTCCTTAATTCGGATGAGCGAGCGCACCTTGGCGAACAGTTCGGCTTGGTTAATCGGCTTAGTGATGAATTCGTCGGCCCCGGCCTCGATCCCCTCGACCCTCTCCTCCTCTGGGTATGCCGTGACCATGACGACTGGAAGAAGCCGGGTAGCATCGCTGTCCCGGATCTGCCGGCAGACCTCAAAGCCGTTCATCTCGGGCATGACGACATCAAGTAAAACGAGATCGGGCTTCTCGGCTTTCACCTTCTCCAGTGCCTCGGCGCCGTTGGTTGCGGTGACTAACTGGTAGCCCTCTATGCTTAGGAGATCGGTCAGGAGCTTGACGTTCTTCGGGTTGTCGTCCACTACAAGGATCTTCGGTGCGCTTTTCATTATGCACCCTTGCTCCTGTCGAGCACCTTTTGTACCGCCTCGGTAAAGTCCTTCACCCTGATCGGTTTAGTCTGGTAGGTATCGAAGCCGGCATCTCTGATCCTCTGAATGTCGCCGGGCAGAGCTGAGGCGGTGACCGCAATGACCGGTATATTTTGCGTTTTCGGGTCGGCCCTGAGCAGACCCAGAGCAGCCACCCCGTCCATCCCCGGCAGCTGGATGTCCATGAGGATCAGGGCGGGCTTATGTCCGCGCGCGATTACAAGCCCTTCCTCAGCAGTTGTGGCCTCCATGGTCTGGTACCCCTTTAACTGGAGCATGGTGCGGACCAGCTTACGGTTTTTTTCGTTGTCCTCGACGATCAGGATCAGTGCTCCAGCCAAGTCTCACTCCCTCCCCGGCCTGCGAGGCGGTTAACCAGATCGACAAAGTTTGCACGCCTGAACTCCCCTTTCTGGGCCATGTGACTGATGCGCCCGTTCAGGCGATTCTTCTCACCGGTGGTTAATTGCTTATTTGTTAGGATCACGATCGGAATGGCGCGAGTTGTCGGATCGTCTCCGAGTTGAACCACCACATCGAATCCGTCTACCTCTGGCATGATGAGGTCCAGGATTATGAGTGCCGGCAGTTCTGCCTTGGCGAGGGCAACCCCTTCCTCCCCACCGGTCGCACTGAGAACCCGGTAGCCTTCAGCCTCGCCAATTGCCCGGACGAGTTCGAGCGCCATGGGATCGTCGTCAATGGCAAGGACCTTTGCCGCTGGATCCCTGAGCCTGGTCGAGATGCTGATACGCCGGAGGGCTGCGATCAACTCCTCGCGCTGGAACGGCTTGGTGAGGTAGTCGACCGCCCCAAGGGTGAAGCCCTTCCCGCGCTCCTCCACGACGGAGACGATAATAATCGGGATACCGCAGGTCTCTGGATCCGCCTTGATCCGCGTCAAGAATTCCCAGCCGTCGACCTTCGGCAGTAAGATATCGAGCGCAACAACAGCAGGATGAAGGGCCCGTGCTTTTTTGAGTCCTTCTTCACCGTCGCTGGCGACCTCGATGGTGTAGCCTTCCTCAAAGAGGTAAGTCGAGAGGAGTTTTACGGCGCGAGGATCGTCCTCTACCACTAGTACCAGCTGGGTCTGGTTTGGGGCAGGCTGCGCCATGGTTGGGCTCTCTGTGGCCTTTTCCACGGGAGCCCGCATTGGTAGCGTGAACGTGAACGTGCTCCCGCGACCCACCACGCTTTCCACCCAGATCGTCCCGCCGTGGAGTTCCACGAATTTCTTTGCCAATGCCAGTCCGAGCCCGGTGCCCTCGCCCTTGCCTTCATGATCGCCCCTGATCTGTTGAAACTCCTCGAAGATCTGCTGCAGGTTCTCGGTGGCAATGCCGATCCCGGTGTCGCTGACTGAGATTTGCGTAAGTCCATCAGCCGGCGCCGTTTTCAAGATGATCCTGCCGCCGTCCGGGGTGAACTTCAGGGCGTTGGAGAGAAGGTTTAGGAGGACCTGCTTCACCTTGCGCTCATCGCCCATAAAGTCGCCGAGCCGCTCATCGACCTCGAGGGTAAGCTGGATCCCGTGTCGGCTTGCGCGCTCCTTTACAAATCTGAGAGTGTTATCCAGTAACATCGGGAGATCGAAAGTATTCAAATCCAGTTCCATCCGGCCTGCCTCTACCTTGGAGAGGTCGAGGATATCGTTGATCAGGGAAAGGAGGTCCAGACCAGAGGTCATGATGTCGTGGAGGTACTCCTCCTGCTTCGAATTGAGGTCCCCTAACATCCGGCCGAGCAGGATCTCAGAGAAGCCGATCACCGCGTTGAGGGGAGTTCGAAGCTCATGCGACATGTTGGCGAGGAACTCCGATTTATGACGTGTCGCTTCACGGAGCTGGGTGTTGATGGCCTCGATCTCCCCCGTCCTTTGGCGGATTCTCTCCTCCAGAGTATGATTCAGGTCCTGCAGCTCCGCCAGAACTCGTTCCTTCTCGCTGATGTTTCCCTTCAAAGCCCAGGTCATATTGTTGAAGCTGAGAGCGAGTTGCCCGATCTCGTCCCGTGAATCCACTGGGATCACCTGGTCGAGAAAGCCGTCAGCGATTTTCTTGGCCTGATCGGTTAGCTGCTTCACGGGCCGAGTGATGCGCCGGGAAATAACATAGATGGCCAGCGTGCTTAAGACCAAGAAAGCGACGATGAGGCCCCCCCGCCACCTTAGGAGTGCAGCAATGTGAGCATCAACGGCCTGGAAGGACAGGCCGAGCCTTACGGCGCCGATAGTCCGCTGCTGTCCTGCTTTGCCGATTGGCCCGATCAGAAACTCGTCTGGCGTTTTCCCCTCCTGTGAGACGATTGGCGCAAAGAACTCGACGAATCGTCGACCTTCGCCCATCACGCTTTTGGAAAAGGTCTGCCGGTCGCGAAGTAGCTGGGCCTTCGCCTGGTCAGAGAGATCCCAGGTCAGCCCTGGGTCAACGGAGACCATTTCTCCTCGTGTCGCAAGGAGCATCCCGTCCTCCCCATATATGAACACGTAGGCAACATCGGCATCGCCAATTACGCCGAGCAGAGAAGATTCTAAGAGCTGATCGTCCTCCGCAAAGACTCCCAGCTCGCTGCTGTATGCGAGATTGGCAGCCATCACCTGGCCCCGCTTCATGAACTCCTCTTCTCCCAACTGCTTGTGTTTCGAAAGGTCAATCACGCCAAGGACAATAAAAAGGAACAAAATGATAGGGATGAGCGACCAAAAGATTCGCGCTCGGAAGGTGGAAAAACCCTTCACTCCACTAGGCCCGGTCATAACCTGCTTCCTAATCTCTGGGGCTCGCTATCTCACTGTGTGCTATTAGCTATTGAAATGTTCTTCATGTCGGATCTCCTTATCTTATGCTCCAAGTTCTGACCTCACTATTTTTACAAAAAATCCAGCACACCATCACGAAGAATCGTAAAGAGCGTCTGGCTTAAAATTATCCATCTTCCCTCTCCTTTGGCCTCAAATCACAGAAAGCCTTATCAACGATGGGAGAGGCTTTTACTTACTTCTTAACTTGCCCTTCTAGTAGAGTCTGGGGAGGTTGTCAACGGGCTAAAAAACGGTGTATTGGCGGGCATTAACAGGCCAATTTCATCACAAGACGCAATTAATCGACGCTTTAATAGAGTCCTAGCCAAATTCACGATTTTGTCAATTCTCTTAGAGCCTGGACCCGCTCTGGGCTTGGGGTTGCCTGGTGTTGGACCCCCAGGACTCAATTAAAGAGCTATTGAATTGAGTCTTGGCTGGTTTGATGAGGTCTAAAAGAACCCCGACAGACCGGGCGTGACACCTCCCACAGACCTAAGTGTTGAAGATTGTTTTTGATGACCGCAAGCTGGTCGATGAAACTGATGATGCGCATTTCCCCCGAGCACTTGGGGCAGACAAGAGGATCTGTTTCGTACACCTTTCGGATGAAGTAAGACCAGCGTTTTTTTAACTCCTTAGAGACGAGTGGAGGGGGAACTTCGAGGAACTCCGGCTTCCCAATGACGTCTTTCTTGTGCTCCTTCTTTTTTCTCTTTCCCCTTGAAACATTACTGTAGGTGCCATAGTAACGGACCAGTTGTTCGCAGTTTGCGCTATTGGGTTGTGCACGGAATCGAACGAAGCTATGATCGTGCGGAATCTTGAAAGCCTGTCTGGGCAAGTGGCTGATTTCATCACTAATCCGTCTGAATACGCGAAAAGGAGAGCAGAGGAGTAAATCTGTAGAAACGGGTCAGGGCTTTAGATTGCCCTCTTTGTTATCTCTCTCCAGATATTTTTTTAGAGGTTTTCTTCGTCCATCCAGCCGCTAGTCGTTGCGCTTCTGCAATCTGTTTACGGGACATCAGTTTTTCAGCAAGACCTCGGCTTTTTTTTGCTGCCTCGTGTCCTTGTGCTGCTGCGAGGTTGTACCACATATGTGCTTGGACATAGTCCTTTGCGACTCCATGTCCATTGGAATACAACCTACCTAGGCCGTTTTGCGCTACAGCATTCCCCTGTTCCGCAGCCATGCGAACCCACTTGAGCGCTTTTGAATAATCCTGCGGAACGTCTCGTCCTAGCGCATACATCCGCGCAAGGTTGTTCTGTGCATCAGCATCTCCCTGTTCCGCAGCCATGCGAACCCACTTGAGCGCTTTTGAATAATCCCGCGGAACACCCTTTCCGTCGATATACATATTTGCAAGACTGTTTTGCGCTGCAGCCTCTCCCTGTTCCGCAGCTAGGGAAAACCACTTGAATGCTTCTGAGTAAACCTGTGGAACGCCTCGTCCTTCGAAATACATGGTACCAAGCACGTACTGTGCTTGAGCATCTCCCTGTTCCGCAGCTAGGGAAAACCACTTGAGCGCTTCTGAATAGTCCTGCGGAACGCCTTGTCCTAACGCATACATCATACCAAGATATAGCTGCGCTGAAGCATTTCCTTTTTTGCTCCCGCCGCCGCCACTTATTCCCCCCCATGCCCAGCGGAAAGGCCATGTAAAACCGTCCCAAATTACTTCTATGATGGATTTAGATTCATCAGATTCTTCGACTATCCCGGGATTTGCCAACTCACGAAACTCTTTCTCTGCTATTACATAGTCTCCTTTGTTATAAGCATCCCTACCTTCTTCGAAGCCAGCGTTTGTGGGGGAGGGAAATACGGAGAAGGTGAAAAGAAGAACGGCCACACCAACCCTCACGTTGACGGCCTTCCAGAACTGCATAAACTGCTTTGTTGGAGTCTGACCCACGATCTGTGGCTTCCTTAACGTCTAGTCCACCGGCTTAGCCCCGCTGCCTGACCACGGATTATCAAATGATAGGAAATTCCTTTTGAAGCATGATCACCAAGACTCACAAATTCTCCGCGCGACCACATGCCAGAACGCATCCGAAAACCCAAGCGGCTGCCGGAAAGAGCTGAACGGCCCCCGGATTACTGCTCTAACAATATCCGATAACGTGCAATTATGTCAACACAACCTAGCAGACCTTAATTCCCCCCCCAGGGCCCAATTAAACGACGTTTTAATTGAGCCCTACGCGAAATAAGCTTAGATAACACGCTGGATGTCAAATTCAGTAGAGTAATGTCCACTTGCACCAGACCGTTGAAAAAGGTCCTTCTGCCTTCAGCCTGCCCGGAAGTACCCTTCCGGCTCTATGCAATACAATCAGACAATCAGAATAGGGCCCAGACATAACGCTCTTATCAATCTTTTGACCTTTACTCTCTGCCCTCGCAGCCGACCGCGACAACATGAGGCTAACGTTGGCCTGATCACGTCTCAAGGACTTTGCGAAATGATAGGAAATTACTTTTCGGGGTTGGCCGCATTGGACTCAAATTCGGTGTGCGCTTCCCCAGGCAAGCAGCCTTGGGGAGCACGGAACGGCCAAGAAAACGGCCCGACACAGTTTCCCCTTTTTCTGCAGCGGGACAGTATCCGATAATGGGTACTTATGTCAAAAACCCTTTTTGCCGGAGTAATTCAACTTAGTCAACAACGTCCACTACTCCTATTCCTCTAAAGACCCTCTGAAAGACTTCTACCCGCTTTTGCTCTTCCATTGTCAGGGCAATGGTTTTCATACCCTGACATAGTCACATTGCTATTAACCCCTGACATAATTACTTTGCTACGACAAGGTAAAAAACTTCGCTTGACAAGTTACACCTAGGTCATTATAGTCCCGGCCCGTTCACGGAAACTCTATAGTAGCCCTCTTTGGGTATACCCAGAATGGTGGAGTGAACTGCTTGTAATGAAAGAGTTCCACAACCAGCACCTTACAAATCAAGTCATATCGACCACGGGGTTTGAAACCCCGAGGTCGGCCCAAGGGAAGATCTATGGGGGAAGAGCTACCGCTTCTCCCCTTTGGAAACCCCATCGGTTATGTGCCCGCGGCTAGCCGCGGGGTATGCTAATATTCAAATCAATTTATAGGATAAGGAGGAGATGAGATGCCTGAAGAAATTAAAGACTTAATAGAAGAGGCAAAAGGAGGCAGGGTCGGTCGCCGTGAGTTCATCAGTCAAGTGGCCAAGTTGCTGGGCAGCGTGGTCTTAGCGGGATTGCTCTTTGATACGGCGATCGGGCGGAAGGCTGAGGCGATAGTAGTGCCCGCGGATGATCCGGATCTGGAATCCGGTTGGGCTGATACTCCTGCAAAAGAGTATACCTCCTATTTTTACCGCTCCAAGCCTAAAGGGAGCGGGCCGTTCCCGGGAGTGCTCGTGATTTCGGCGAACCGAGGAGTAGAAGAACACATTCAGGATGTAACCCGCCGCTTTGCCAAAGAGGGCTATTTTGCCGCGGCTCCAGATACCATCTCGCGATTTGGCGGGATCCAACAGCTCGGCAAAGAGGCTGCAAGAGGCATGGTGTCGGGGATGAGGAAAGACATTGTCTTGGATGTGGTGAGGACTACCTTTGACCATCTTCGAAGGTCCAAGGAAGTGAAGGCCGATCGCATCGGAATCGTCGGATTTTGCTGGGGCGGTGGCATTTCGCTTCTGAGTGCCACAAAGTTTCCAGAGTTGGCCGCGTGCGTGGTCTTCTATGGTAGAAATCCTAATCCTCTCTCGCAGGTCTATGACATCAAGGCCCCAGTGCTGGGCCTATACGGTGGGCTGGACAAAAGGATTACCTCGAAGGTTCCAGAGCTAAAGGCGGCCATGGATAAATACAAGAAGAGCTATGAGTACCATATCTATAAAGGCGCCAAGCATGCGTTTTATCAGGAGACTAGGCCGGACCGTTACCATCCCGAAGCGGCCAAAGATGCCTGGACGAAAGCCCTCGCCTTCTTTTCGAAGCACCTGAAAGGGGGAGCAGCTTAGGTTGCCCCGGCTCCTCTAGTTCTGCGATCGCTGGTGAGGCCACGGAGAACGCGAGGTCGCGTAGACATGAAATACCGACAAGATCTGCACTGTTTACGGATTTTTAAGGATCTGGATTTCCCCTACTAAGGTATTGGAATCGCAATAAAATCATGCGAGGTGTTGACAGGTCACTCAGCGCGATTTGCCAACCAGCATATGAATGGTATTTCTGCCGGCAAAATGAGGTGGGGAGCTACCTAACGTTCATGTCTTGACGCTCACAGTTGAACTCCTCGTTTGCCCGACATCAGGCAGTCGGGCTCTCTTATATTTCCACAATAGAATTACTCCTCAAAGTTCAATTAAACGACACATTTATTATGCATAACCCGTGGCTTGCCGCGGTCACTTAACTAATAGGTTTCCAAAGGGGGTTTCAAATCCCGTGTTTGATATAATTTGATGTACCGCTATCTTGTTTTCGAACAAACCCCTCGTACCCTTGACTCCATCCACCCCTTACATGAGTATTGACTTGTAGGCCGAGAGCTAAAAGACTTTGAAAATGTAATCAGCAGTGAAATTCGCTGGAGGTGTTTATGAATTTTAAGCGTATTGGCATTCTCAGCATTGGGGAGATGGGGTATCACTGGGCGCGTGTGCTGCGAACTCACGGAGTGGAAGTTTTGAGCTTTGTGGGTGACAGAAGTGCGGCAACGCGGAGCCGCGCCGATAGTGCTGGGGTTGAACTTGTTCCGTCATTGGAAAAACTGGTCTCTCTGGTCAATGTCATCGTTTCGATCGTTGTTCCTTTTGCTGCAAAACAGGTTGCAGAGCGAGTGGCTCGAGCACTTTTAAACAATAGGCGGACAGGGCTTCTCTACATGGACGCTAATGCCATCTCGCCAATGACGGCGGAAGAGGTGAATCGTATACTGACGCAGGCACACGCCAATTATGTCGATGGCTGTATCCTCGGGGGCGCAGCGAACTTAGACAAGGGTACGGTGGTTTATGTCTCAGGTCCACAAGCAAGTAGCCTCAACCCACTTAGCGAATTAGGTCTATGCATCAAAGTCTTGGGACCAGGTGTGACCCAGGCCTCCGCATTCAAAGTCATCCATGCTGGTTTGACCAAGGGGCTGGCGGGACTTCTCTCCGAGCTCTTGGTCGGTGCAGAAAAGTTTGGTTTGTTGAAGGAAGCCTTGGCGGACTACGAAAGGAGCTACCCCGGCTTGCCGCAGAAAGTTGGTCATTCAATAGCATCTCTACCGCTGCATGCTGCGCGCAGGAGTGAGGAAATGGCCGAACTCCGTGAAACGTTTTTGCATTACGGGTTGGACCCGATTGTCGTGCCGTCCGTGGAAAAAATCCTGAGGGCGATTTCAGATCTCAAGTCCGACAAGGAATCACCGACAAACACGCATGGGGAGACACTGGTTAACACAATCAAGCTGTTTTCTGAAAGGGGTCTTTTGCGAGATAGATCCTCACCGAAACGACCGAGCCGGAGGAAAGCATTTCAGCAGGAGAAATGATAAATGATAGGAACTTGCTTTTCGGGGTTGGCCGCATTGGACTCAAATTCGGTGTGCGCTTCCTCAGGCAAGCAGCCCTGGGGAGCTCGAAATGGCCACGAAAACGGCCCGACACAGTTTCCCCTCAGGTCGAAGCCTTTTTTACCGGTCTGAAAACAAGGTTTTTCAACATCCTGTTACGCTCCAGCTCCCTTCCCCACAGCCTCCGAAATACTCTTGAACCCGTCTCGCTCGATCAATTGCAACAAACCCAGATTAATTCGTTTCACCACAGCCGGGCCTTCGTAGACGAAGCCCGTGTAGATCTGTACTGCCGTTGCCCCAGCCCTAATTTTCTCGTAGGCGTCTTCAGCCGTAAAAATCCCTCCTGATCCGATGATGGGCAGACGTCCTTGGCTCGTTTTGTAAAGATGTCGGATAAACGAGGTTGCCTTGGCTCTCAGAGGCTTTCCGCTGAGGCCGCCGGGTTCATCGACGCGGGTGACAAGATTCTCTCTCAGGAAAGCCGTAGCGTTGGTCGCAATGATGCCGGTCACTTTTTGAGACTGAGCCACCTCTACGATCTCATCAACCTGTGAGAATTCCATGTCCGGCGCGATTTTTATCAGGATCGGTTTATCCCCAGCCTTTGATTGTCTTGCCAGCTCACGATTTTTCTCCTGAATCACATTGACCAGCTCGACCAAGCGGCTCTTTTCTTGGAGGTCGCGCAGGTTCGGTGTATTAGGGGAACTGACATTGAGCGTGAAGTAGTCTCCAAAGGGATAGAGTCGTTCAAAGGTAAAGAGATAGTCCGCTGCGGCATCTTTGTTTTCAACAACCTTGGTTCTACCGATATTGATTCCGAGAGGGATTCGCAACGGTTTCCCCTTAATTCGCAACATTTCTAGTCGGTCGGCTATGGCCTCAGCACCTTCGTTGTTGAACCCCAGTCGATTGATCAATGCATGATCCTTTGGCAGCCGGAAGAGTCGCGGCATGGGATTGCCCGGCTGTGCGCGTGCCGTGACGGCGCCGATCTCCAGGAAACCAAAGCCAAATCCGGGCCATGTCCTTATGGCAATCCCGTTCTTATCGAACCCCGCCGCCAATCCGACTGGATTGGGGAAGGTCAAGGGACCAAGGTGAACCTGAAGGCGCCCGTCCTTAACGGCAAAAAACCGTTCGAGGGCGCCTTCCATAAAACTCAAATTGGAAAGCAGGGCTAGAGTCTGTTCGTGAGCTTTCTCTGGGTCTTTGAGGAAAAGGAGTGGACGTAGGAGAGTTTTGTAAAGCATAGATTTTCATATTACATATCAACGAAGCTAACTGCCATCAACTTTTTGCCAGGACTGCGCGGCTCCCGCCTCTCAGTGCAGTGGAGAAAACGGTGCAGGGACGACGAGGCTGTTCTCCTGCTTGAGCAGCAACTCGCGGGTGGGCGGAGGCCAACCCTGGATCTTTAGACTCTCAGCGCGTATGCGGCTCCGTTCAGCCATATCCTGGTAAGGCCAGATGTGAATGAACTGATTGAGTGGACCGATGGCGGTATGCCAGCAGGCGGCCAACGGCGAGAGCTTGATGCGCTCCCCGATTACCTTTGCCCACCGCTCCAGTACCGTGGGCATGGCCCCAGGCTGATAGGTATAGGTCCGGATCTCGTAAACATTGCCGAGTTTCTTTTCCTCGAGCGGCGGGGAAAAGGGCGCGGCCTGCAGGATCTTGTTTTCCTGGGTGAGAATAAACTCACGGACCTTCGGCGGCCACTGCCCGCTCTTTCTTGCCTCTCCCCCGATACGCTCCCGATCCGCGAAATCCTTGTAGGGCCAGACATGGATGACCTGGTTTAGCGTGCCAATCTCTGAGTGCCAGAACGCACCAAGCTTGGAGAACTTAAGGCGGTTCGGCAGGGCCTCCGCAAAACGCTGCTCAAAGGCCGCAACGCTTCCCGGCTTCAGCAGATAGGTTCGCATCTCTATAATCATGGTTTTTCCCTCCTCTAATCAGTCTACCCTCTCCTTTCCCACAAATTCATGAATAATTGCAACAGGACAAACATTGGGCTATAACCCTTTAACAAATCTGAGGTGGAATGTGGATCTTAAGGAACTGGGAGCGACCGGAGTTAAGCTGCCTGAGATCGGCCTCGGGGCATGGCAATATCGCGGTGGTATAGAGCCGCTGAGAAAGGGCATAGCTCTGGGCGCATTTCTCATCGATACCGCTGAAATCTACGGCACTGAAAAAATTATCGGGGAAGCGGCAAAGGGACAGCGCGACCAGGTGTTCATTGCTACCAAGGTCTCGGCAAGTCATCTGCGGTACGACGACGTTTTAAGAGCGGCCGAGAACAGCCTCAAGAGACTGGGAACGAATTTTATCGACCTGTATCAGATTCACTGGACCAATCCCAGTGTGCCTATTAGAGAGACTATGCGGGCGATGGAGAAACTTGTCGATATGGGGAAAGTAAGATTCATTGGTGTCAGCAATTTTTCCGTGAAGGACCTTCAAGAGGCGCAGGATTCGATGAACAAGTATAAGATTGTTGCCAATCAAGTTTTATACAGTCTGCTTGACAGAGAGATCGAGGATAGTCTGCTATCTTATTGTGAAAAGAATAACGTGACTGTGATCGCCTACAGCCCTTTGGCTATGGGTCAACTAACCTCAAAACCTCTTTTGAGGCATAGACGCGCCATGCACGTGCTTCAGAAGATAGCAGAAGATACCGGAAAGACCCTGGCCCAGGTTGCCCTCAACTGGTGCATATCCAAGCCCAATGTCATAGCCATACCAAAATCCGACAAAGTGGAACGTGTAGTCGAAAACTGCCAGGCGTCCGGCTGGAGGCTATCGCCAGAGCAAGTGGAGACATTGAATAGGGCGTTTTAATAATGGCCGACTTCAAAACCGTCCTTACCGTAAAGATGAAAAAGGCTGCGAGATTTTCTTAACCTCTTAAAAAGGCAAGCAACCGATACTATTAACTCTGCCACACCTATTGGCACATCAAATCTGCAAGGGAGAAACTATGAAAGCACGTGCCGCTATTGCCTGGGAAGCGGGCAAACCCCTGGAGATTGAGGAAGTGGAAGTGCAGGGACCCAAAAATGGCGAAGTGTTGCTACGGATAGTGGCCAGCGGTATCTGCCATACCGACGCTTACACCCTTTCCGGCAAAGACCCTGAAGGAATTTTCCCTGCTATCTTGGGCCATGAGGGAGGTGCAGTCGTAGAAGACGTAGGTCCAGGTGTAAAGAGTGTTAAGCCCGGCGATCACGTCATCCCGCTTTATATTCCGGAATGCGGACAATGTAAGTTTTGTCAGTCCGGAAAGACCAACCTTTGCCAAGCTATCCGCGTCACACAAGGTCAGGGCTTGATGCCCGACGGGACTTCGCGGTTTTCCTTCGGCAGTAAAACCATCTACCACTATATGGGCACATCGACATTTTCCGAATACTCAGTATTGCCGGAGATCGCTGTGGCAAAAATCAATCCGGCCGCGCCGTTGGATAAAGTGTGCTTACTGGGCTGCGGCATTACCACCGGGGTCGGCGCCGTGTTGAATACCGCTAAGGTGGAACCTGGCTCCACCGTGGTCGTGTTCGGCCTGGGCGGGATTGGCCTCAGCGTGATTCAGGGAGCAGTGCTCGCTAAAGCCGCACGTATTATTGCCATTGACATTAACCCCCATAAATTCGAAATGGCCAAGCTCCTCGGTGCGACGGAAGTCATTAACCCTAACGATGTCCAGACTCCCATTCAAAGGGTTATTATCGATTTAACCGATGGTGGTGTGGATTACTCTTTCGAGTGCATTGGAAATGTAGACACAATGCGCGCAGCCCTGGAATGCTGCCATAAAGGCTGGGGCCAAGCCGTGATTATCGGTGTGGCTGGTGCTGGCGAAGAAATTAGTACGCGGCCGTTTCAACTAGTTACCGGAAGGGTATGGCGGGGAACGGCCTTTGGCGGAGTCAAGGGTCGTTCCCAATTGCCGGTCTACGTAGAAAAATACCTGCACGGCGAAATAAAAGTCGATGAAATGATAACCCACACCATGCGCTTGGAGGAGATCAACCACGCGTTCGACTTAATGCATGAGGGAAAAAGCATCCGTTCCGTGGTTTTGTATTAACAGACCGTTGAAAAAGGCCCATCTAATGCGTTGCACTCGACCGCCTCGCTCCGACGTACCTGCTAAGTACGCCTGCGCTCGTCGGTTTATCGCGCGCCTTGTATATGGGACCTTTTTGAGCGGCCTGAAAATAGGGTTTTTTAACACCCTGTTAAAGAGTTTGCCCTAGTACCTGTCTCGCAATCTCGTCATGCCGCGCAAACCAGACATTGGGAAAGCCTCTCATATATCGAAGAATCTCCCATAGCATAGCCGACATAAGCGGGCGCCCGCCGAAGTGGGCGTGAACCGTGAGATTGATCATCCCTATCGACTCTGCTCTGTATAGGTAATCGAAAGTATCCTTGTAGACCTGGTAAAAATCCCTTGGGCTTCCCCGCAGCACCCGGTTGTCGGTAAAGTCGCTGTGCGGTATCGCAACGATGGTTCCTTTGGCTGTCTTTAAGGGATACGGCAGGTCGGTGTCATTGTAGTCACCATGCCACAAGAATCCCTCTTCAGCCAAAAATTCGGCAGTATATTGCGTCGGGGTAGCCCTGGGGCTGAACCACCCGGCCGGCCTGATCCCTGCGGCTTCTTCGATAATCCTGGAGCATTTGTGGATTACCTCCCTCTCTTCCTCCATGGCAAGATAGCAGAGGATTTGATCCTGAGTATAGCAGTGGGCCGCCAATTCGTGCCCTCTTTTGTGAAGGTCCCTGACTGCTTTTGGAAACAGCTCTGCCGATCTGCCACTGACACAAACAGTGGCCTGGACTCCGAATTCGTCGAGAGTCTCCATAATTCGCCATATCCCCGTTTTTCCCCCGTACTCAGCCCAGGATATACCCAAATGATCAACGGTCCCTTGCTTAAGAGGAGTGGTCATGGGCGAGTAGCTCGGCGCCTTCCCTTCGGACCAGGCTTCAAGCATAACCGTCACCAGGACAGCGATCTTTGCCTTGTTGGCCCAATGTTGACCATCCTGCTGCATCTTGTCTCACTAAGGGTTTTCTTGAGTGGATTGTTTAAGCGCGAAATCCGTTGCGCCAAAGCTCCGCGATCCTTTGTAGATCCTCCGAAGAGAGTCGCAAATCGGCTGAGGCGGCGTTCTCCTGCATCTGCTGTGCATTGCGTGCGCCCGGAATAACGACGCTGACGGCGGGATCAGCAAGACAGAAGGCAATCGCCGCTTGACCGAGCGACTGAACCGGTCCTCTAACTAAAAAGCGAAATTGCTCCGCTTTTTTCAGCTCTTGTTTAAGGCGGTCACCGGCGAGATTCCGAGCCCGAACATCTTCGCCTTGGAAGCGCTTTTGATCAGCCAACGTCATCTTTCCCGTAAGCACACCCCGTCGCAAAGGCACCCGGGCGATCACACCCACATTAGCCTCCTTGGCCAGTGGGAAAATCTGATCGGCGGGGTCCTGTGCAAGCAGGTTGTACTCTACCTGAATGGTATCGGACCGACCCCCTTTGGCCGCCGCCACGCCTTCCTCTGTTTTGTTAATGGACACGCCGTAATGGCGAATCTTTCCTTCTTTTTTGCGGCGCTCGAGCAGCTCCCAAACTTCTCCTTGCTCAATCACCGAGACGTCTGGATTATGAAGCTGGTAGAGGTCCACGTAGTCGGTTTGAAGACGCTTGAGGCTTTCATCCATGACTCGACCGATGTAGGCGGCAGAGAAGTTTCTCTTTCCCCGATCCGGGCCGACCATGGTATTCCCCCCTTTTGTGGCGAGGATCACCTTGTCACGCCTGCCCTTAAGAGTCTTTCCCAGCAGCGTCTCAGAGTAACCGGCGCCGTAGGCATCCGAGGTATCGATGAAATTTACGCCGAGGTCAAGAGCGGCATCGATTGCGCCAAGCGACTCTGTATCGTTCATCGGCCCGAAGTGGCCTGCATGCACCATAGTCCCCAACCCAATCGCGCTCACCCGTAAACCCGTCTTTCCTAGTATCCGGTAATCCATTGCTCCTCCCACTCTGTTATCATAGCTCTGTCGGTGCTCAAGGGTCTCAAGGCTTGGCCACCGCAAATTTCCGCCTTACCATGAATCAAACTATCCTTTCCTTTCCCACAGATTTATGCATAATTGCAACAGGGCGTGCCTTAGGAAATTGATCTACCCTCCCCCCATAACAACTACGTCAAATACGTTGAACGGTCCCTAATAGGGATGTGCGGGTCGCTAATTTCTTATCAGCGGTTACGAGTTTAATGTCGAGGGCCAGAGCTAGGGCGAGGCAACTGGCATCGTAAACAGTCAGCTTGTATCTATGGGCCAGATCAAGGCTGGCTCTATATTCCTCTAGCGCACCCATGATCTTCATAGCTTTCTCCAATCCTAATCCAATTATATCGACCACGGGGTTTGAAACCCCGTGGTCGGCCCAAGGGAAGATCTATGGGGGGAGAGCTACCGCTTCTCCCCTTTGGAAACCCCATCGGTTATGTGCCCGCGGCAAGCCGCGAGGTATGCTAATATTTAATCAAACTACGCTAAACGGAATTATTTTCGCTTACCTGAAGCAGGTAGGCCTGGATAAAGCGGTCGATATCGCCGTCCAGGACCCCGTCCGCGTTACCCACTTCTATTCCGGTTCGATGGTCCTTCACCATCCGGTAGGGGTGGAGGACATAGGAGCGAATCTGGCTACCCCAGGCGATCTCCTTTTTGGTCTTATGATAAGTCTCCATTTTTTTCTTCTGTTTCTCAAGTTCAAGCTCGTATAAGCGAGAACGGAGGATCTTCATGGCCATTGCCTTGTTTTTATGCTGGGAACGCTCGTTCTGGCAGGCTACGACAGTGCGCGTCGGCAGATGAGTGATACGCACGGCAGAGTCGGTCTTGTTGACATGCTGGCCGCCGGCGCCGCTGGCGCGGTAGGTATCGATGCGGAGATCAGCCTCGTTGATTTCCACCTTGATGGTGTCGTCGATCTCAGGGTAGACAAAAACTGAGGCAAAGGAGGTGTGGCGACGAGAGTTGGCATCGAAAGGAGAGATGCGCACCAGGCGGTGAATGCCGGCCTCGGCCTTGAGATAGCCGTAAGCATAGTCCCCCTCTACGGTGAAGGTGACGCTTTTGACTCCCGCCTCCTCACCAGGTTGGTATTCCAGGATCTCGTTCCGATAGCCTTTGCGATCAGCCCAACGGAGGTACATGCGCAGCAGCATCTCTGCCCAGTCCTGAGCCTCAGTGCCACCGGCCCCAGGGTGAAGATTCACGATGGCGTTTCTACGATCATCTTGGCCGCCCAGGATATGGCTGATCTCGATCTGGGCCATCCCTTCAGCCACCTCCACTACTTTCGCTGCGGCCTCGCTCAGTGCCTCTTCGCTCTTCTCATCCTTCGCCAGATCGAGAAAAAAGCGCGCCTCGTCGAGAGCAGCCCTGTACTTCTCCCAAGATTCCAAAATCCCTTTAAGATAGGCTTGCTCCTTAAGGATACCCTGTGCTTTTTCTCCGTCGTTCCAGAAATCCTGTTGCGAAGTAACCCGGTTTAGCTCCTCCACCTTTCTCTGTTTTCCGACGAGGTCAAAGACGCCTCCGGAGAAGCTCGAGCCTCTCTTCTAAATGGGTTATTTGTTCTTTAGTTTCGTCAAACATCTTTTTTCCTCACAGCATTCAGAATTCAGTAGTCGAAATCCAGAATCCTCCCCCTCGAATTCTGGCTCCTGGATTCTGAATTCCATGTTTTCCATTATACCCCTACGACCCTTCTCTCATAAAGCGCCCGATGGATTTTTTTCTCCATACCCCGCATGATTTTTGCCTCTTTCTGAGAGCGTTCATGGTCGTAGCCCAATAGGTGGAGAATCCCGTGGATCAGTAAACTCTCTACTTCCTGCTCGAGTGTCTTTCTTCTTTTTCCGGCCTGTTTTTCTGCCTGTTCGACGGAAATGACTACATCCCCTAGGATCTGCATGCCCGTGGGAAAGTGCTCCCCAATGGGAAAAGACAGGACATCCGTAGGTTCATTCTTGTTTCGATATCTGGCGTTTAGTTCCCGGATCTCTTGGTTCTTTACCAGGGAAAGGCTCAGTTCCACTCGATTCTGATTGAGAAGTTTGAGGATCCGCTCTGCCGTTTTTTTGAGTTTGCGGACAGAAACTTTTTGCCTGCCGACCTTGTTCGCAATATCTACACTCATCACAAAGGTGGCGGCAGACCGACTTCGTTCAGTTCCTGGGTTTGTCGGAATCGTTTTTGTTGTCCGCCCCGGTTCGATTCTCGTTCCGTTCATAGGCGCCTATGATATCCTGTACGAGGCGATGGCGCGCCACATCCCGTTCGGTAAAGGTGATGAACCTGATCCCCTCAACCTCCTTCAAAATACGCCACGCCTCTTTTAACCCTGAAGGCTTACCTGCAGGCAAGTCAATCTGGGTTACATCCCCAGTGATGACGGCTTTGGAGCCGTAGCCCAGGCGGGTGAGAAACATCTTAATCTGCTCTGGAGTGGTATTTTGCGCCTCATCCAGGATGACGAAAGAGTCATTCAGGGTCCGGCCGCGCATAAAGGCAAGGGGGGCCACCTCGATAGTTCCCCGCTCTACTAGCTTGTGGGCCTTATCAAAGTCCACCATATCATGCAGGGCGTCGTAAAGCGGTCTCAGATAGGGGTTGACCTTCTCGGCCAAATCACCGGGTAAGAATCCCAGTTTTTCCCCGGCCTCTACTGCGGGGCGGGTGAGGATGATACGGATATAGTTGTTTTTCATCAGCTCTGCCACGGCCATCGCCATGGCAAGGTAGGTCTTCCCAGTCCCCGCAGGGCCGATGCCGAAGACGATATCGTAACGGCGGATCGCGTCGATATAGGCCTTTTGGGCAACGCTCTTCGGGGTGATGGTGTGCTTGTGAGAGGAGATGTAGATCGTGTCGAGAAAGATATCTTGCAGGTTGGCCCGGCCATCGCCGCTCAGGATGCGGATGGCATAATCAACATCACTGATATAGACCGGATAGCCCTTCTCTAAAAGGCCGTAGAGCTGCTTTACGAGCTTGGCTGAGAGTTCGCTCTCCAGGGGGTCACCCTCGATCTCCATTGTTGAGCCTCGCACACGGATCTTTACCCCAAGCCTGTGCTGAATAATCTTAAGGTGCTCATCGTGGTGTCCCAGGAGATCGCGGAAGAGCCGCGGATCATTAAACTCTAGACGTATCCCGCTGGTGACGCTCCTGATCTCGTCCTTTTTGATCTTTTCTTCTTTCACTCGGTCTCTCCCATGATTTGGATCATGATCTCGCGTGTCCGTGGGCGATTATCAAAATCCAACAGGACGATCTGCTGCCAGGTTCCGAGAAGCAGCCGGCCACTCTCGATGGGGATCTGAAGCGAGGGCCCAAGGAGCGCGGCACGCAAGTGGGAGAAGCCGTTGTCATCGCCCCAGCGGTCATCGTGATGGTATTTTTTGTTGGAGGGAATGAATCTCTCTAAGAGTTCCTTAAGGTCCTCGACCAGCCCGGGCTCATACTCGATCGTGGTGAGGGCTGCCGTTGAGCCCGACACGAAGAGTGTTGCCAGCCCTCTGTGGATTTTCTCCTTTTGGATCTGGCCTTGGACCTTGGCGGTGATGTCGATGATATCGCAGTATCCCTGGGTCTTTTCTGTGAGTTTTGTCGTGCGGATCTTCATTAGGGAATGGTCCATTTCACAAATTTTCCGACCCTTTCCAGTACTTGATCTGTCTTGGAAGGATCTTTACCTCCGGCCTGCGCGAAATCGGGGCGGCCGCCACCACCACCCCCTACCATAGGTGCCACATCCTTAATAATGTTTCCTGCATGGAAACGATTGGTTAAGTCCGAGCTCACGCTCGCCACCAAAGTCACACTATTCTCTCCAGGGCTCGCCAGGAAAATGAATCCGCTGCCCATTTTCTCCTTGAGCTGGTCAGCGATCTCCCTCAGTTGCTTGGCGTCGAAGCCATCCACCCTAGTAATCAGAACATTCGTCCCGTCCACATCCTTTTTCTGCTGTGCCAACAGATCCGGAATCTGACCTTTGCCTAACTGGCCGTGCAGCTGTTCAATTTCTCTTTCCAAACCCTTTTGCTGCTGAAGGAGTTTTTTCACCTTGTCCACGGTCTCGCCCGCGCTGGCCCGAACCAACCGGCCAATCTCTTCCAGGCTCTGTTCATAACTGCGAATCAAATCCAGTGCCCCCTCACCGGTCACCGCCTCGACACGCCTCACCCCTGCGGCTACTCCTCCCTCGGCCTGGAGTTTAAAGATACCGATCTCTCCGGAGCGGTGGACATGCGTGCCCCCGCAAAGTTCCACCGAGAAATCTCCAATCCTGACCACACGTACCCGGTCACCGTATTTCTCGCCGAATAAGGCAAGGGCCCCCTTGCGAACCGCTTCATCAAAGCCTGACTCCTCGATCTTGACCTCGTCGTCCAGACGGATTCTCTCATTGACTTTTTTCTCAATCTCTTCCAGCTGTTCCGCAGGGATGGCCCCGGTGTGGCTGAAGTCAAAACGCAATCTGTCCGGGGCCACCAGGGAGCCTGCCTGGCGAACATGACTGCCGAGCTCTTCCCGCAACACCGCATGGAGAATATGGGTCGCCGAATGGTTGAGTCTCGTTCTCTGCCGGTGCCCAGGATCGACCACCAGATGGACCGTGTCTCCAACCTGGATGCGTCCTTTTTTTACACGTCCTCTGTGGACGGTGAGTTGCGGTGTAGGGTGTTGGGTATCGATCACCTGCATTTGATCGCCTCGTGAGGTCTCTACGGTGCCCCGGTCACCCACTTGTCCGCCGGATTCGCCGTAAAAGGGAGTTTCCGCAGTGATGAGATCTGCTTCGGCGCCTTCGCCAACCTCCTCTCTTCCCTGCCCCTGCGCATAGATAGCAATGACCTTGGATTCCGCATCGAGACGGTCGTAACCGACGAATTCGACCGACTCGAGAGGCTTACTAATTGCCACCGCATCCGAAATAGCAAACTGATCGGAGAGATTAAGCTTTATCACGCGCGCTTCCCGACCGAGGCTCCGCTGCTTCTCCATGGCGACTTCCCAAGCAACATCGGTCTCGTCTGTAATCTGCCAACCTTTGTCTTTGAAGATTTCCTCGGCAAGATCCCTGGGAAAACCGTGGGTATCATAGAGAGTGAAAAGGAGCCCACCATCCACAACAGGAGAACTCATAACCTTAGAGGATCCCTCACGTCGATGTATCTCTGAGTGTTCCTGTATTATAGCCATGCCCTTTTCCAGAGTTTCACTGAACCGCTCTTCCTCACCCCGAATCACCTCGCGGATTCGACCCTCCTCGCTGTGGAGTTCCGGATAAGCCCCACCCATAACCTGAGTCACCGAGGCCGCCACCCGGTGAAGAAAAGGCTCCTTGAGCCCGATCATTTGCCCGTGCCTAGCAGCGCGCCTAAGCAGTCTTCTAAGCACATAGCCACGGCCCTCGTTGCTGGGTGCCACACCATCAGCGATCAGGAAACTTACCGCTCGTGCATGATCCGCAATGACGCGAAAGGAGACGTCAACCGCAGGATCCCCGCCATATTTTTTCCCCGCAAGCCTCTCCGTCGCAACGATAAGGTCCCGCATGAAATCGATATCGTAGTTGGAGAGTACCCCTTGAATGACTGCCGTGATTCGCTCGAGCCCCATGCCGGTGTCCACGTGTTTAGTAGGCAACTCGGCTAACTTCTTGTCCTGATAGCGGTTGTACTGGATGAAAACCAAATTCCACAGCTCAATGAAGCGCGCACAATCGCCGTTCACCTGGCAACGGTGGCCTTTCTCCTTCTGCCGGTCACAGGCCTCGATTCCACGGTCGATGTGGATCTCACTGCAGGGGCCGCAGGGCCCTGTCTCTCCCATCTCCCAGAAATTTTCTTTTTCCCTGAACCTCAGGATGCGCTCGGCGGGCAGGCCGCTTACCTTACGCCAGAACTGCTCCGCATCGCCGTCCTCACTAAAGACAGTTGTCCAAAGCCTTTCTTTGGGAAGTCCCCACTCCTTGGTGAGTAGCTCCCAGGCCCAGGCGATTGTCTCTTCTTTGTAATAATCGCCGAAGGACCAATTCCCCAACATCTCAAAAAAGGTGTGGTGGTGGGTGTCGCGCCCTACCGCTTCCAGGTCATTGTGTTTGCCGCTGATACGCAGGCACTTCTGCGAGCTTGCGGCGCGTACATAGGGAAGTTGCTCCTGGCCAAGAAAGACGTTTTTGAACCGCACCATGCCTGCGTTGGTAAAGAGAAGCGTTGGATCCTTTTCCGGGACCAGGGAGGAGCTCTTCACTGTGGTGTGACCGCGCTTGGCGAAAAAATCCAAGAAAGATTTTCGGATTTCGTTCCCGGTGATCATTGATTTTTCAGTCATCTCTGAGAGTTTGGCCTACGAGTTCAGCAATCACCCAGTTGCGGTAGCCGCGGCGCTGCAAGAAGGCTATGGCGCGGTGAAGAGTCTTTCTGTCGCTTAGATCTTTACCCCTGAATCTTTTTTCCAAAAGTTTTTTTGCCCTCTCCTTCG
>JAPUHZ010000199.1 GCA_027297485.1 Deltaproteobacteria bacterium | reverse complement strand
TACGCACGAATGAGCGGCTGGTACCCTGAGAACCCCAAGATTGGTGCAACCCGCTTTAGGTCGTCGACGACGTCTTCTGGAATGCGGAGTGTCACGCTAGTCATCGGCCGATTCCTGCGCAGTCGCTTGCGAAGGTCACTGATCTTCATATGCTCCTCTCTCCTGGCCGGTAGCCAGACGAGCCGAGATGAGGCGAATCGAATCCCTCTGGTCCACGTAGACAACAACCAACAGCTCCCAACCAGCGGTTATCCCAATTACTCTTTCGCGCTCCTCGCCATCGACGACCTCCGAACCCATCCAAAAAATAAAGGGATCGAAGAAAACCTCGCACGCGTTCTCGAAGCCAACGCGATGCTTCCGAAGATTAGCAGATGCCTTCCTGCGATCCCACTCAAAGCGGACGCCGCTAAACCAGTACTCGACATCCATTTGCTAGGGTCGCATAGTGTATGTACGTTGTCAATACGATTGATCTAACGATAATGATGCAGGTCAGTATAGCACCAGGCCACAATTTCAAAAGATACGGGGGATTTTCCAGCCATTCCCGAGAGTTGTCAAGCACGTGGGGTTTCATTCACGGCTTTAAAAGGCCGCCCCATTGGTCGGCATAATCCCATTATGGCTGCCGGAAGCTATGGTCCTGCTAGTGTGTCCACAGGGCTACGGAGCCCTCTCCCCCCCCCGATTTAAGACATGGGTAAGATCATTGTGGTGCTCACTTCCGTGTGCCCTACCTCTCCCTAATGGATTCCATTCAACGACGCTTGAATTAAAACCCGGGCAGTTTTGGGGTGAAAAGGGGGATGATCTTAACAATAAACGCGGCTACAAGCGGACAATTGAAGCTCCGGGGAGAGGTGCTGGGATTTCTGAATTTGGTTGAGGCGTAGAAACTTAAAGTTTAGCCTCATCGCAAGTTGGTTTTGACAGCTAACCATAATCCCCTGTCATTGACTTCCAGGTTCCGGCAGCTCAATTGTGATGCCTCGGTGCTCTTGCTTTGCTCTCCGGTAAACGTGCATAGCCAGGGCGAGGTCAGCCGCGGCTGTGCCGTTGTTGTTGGCGTGGTAGGTGACCTGTTCATCGCTGGTGCGACCAGGAAAACTGCCGTTCAGGATTTCGCCAAGCTCGTGAATCTTCTCCCAGGTGATGATGCCGGCCTGCAACGGATCCCAAAGACCTGCCTGCTGATCTTGAATCACTGACTCCCGGTTATTCGTGATGACAAAGTCTGCCCGGCGAACGGTCTCGTCATCATTCTCACGACGACCGGTCTCCAGCCATCCCCCTTTGACCAGCGATACGTTAGAGCCAACCACAGTGGTGATGTGCTGACCGGGCTCGATCCACCTACCGTCGAACACGGGAACGTTGCTATTGGTTGCGCAGACAACAATATCCACGCCACGCATGACTTCTCGGGGGCTGTCGACAGGGGTCATAGGCGTCTCGATCATTGGACTCACCCGTTCGCAAAAGGCGCGCTGCTTTTCCGGATTGCGGCTGTGAACCTTCACGTGGGTGATAGGCCGGACGGCCTTTAATGCAAGCATCTTATAAAGGGCTTGACCGCCAGTGCCATAAAGCCCGACGGTTTTCGCGTCCTGTCTCGCCATGTGACGAAAACCGACACCGCTCGTTGCCCCCGTGCGAAATGCCATGACACTCGGGAATCCCGAGCGCTCATCGAACAGCTCACCAATGATGATCGCGAGCAACTTACTTGTCTTCGAATCCCAAAGATTGTAGACGGGATGTTCGCGGAACGGGTAGGTCTGGTGACTGGAATCATGGGCCACGGATTCTGCTCGGGTCAACGACCCGATCACTCCGAGACCGGAAATGCCACCAGGGAAATTACTGACCCGAACGCCCTCCGGTGAGTGAACACGCCTTCGCGGCGCATTAACAAGAGGAAAGTCCTGTGCCTCGCGGTAGCCCTGCTCTATCAAGTCGATGGCTTCTTCTACGGTAATCAGTCCTTTAGTGTCCTGCGGCCTTAAAAGAAGAATTGTTTTCCCACTTCCAACCGTTGTATTCATCCGACAGCTCTCCTTCTTGGGAACAAACTCAGCGAAAGATTATATAAGACACCATGTCCCTTAATTTTGAGAACTTATCAAAGCCCTGAGGCAAAAAGGGTATCGGGAAGACTCCTGGTGTATTCCAGCGCCTCGCGTAAGGGGATAACATCCGCATATTTGGCATCCTGTCGAAGACGCATCCTTCCACCACCGAGACCTGAAAGTTGTAAGAAAAGGCGTCAATAACACTTGCCCGCACGCACCCGCTGATAGTGCAGCCTGTGACCAAGACGCTATCGGCGTGGATTTCCCGGGACAGTATACTTCATTTGCGCTTTTTGCTCTTGGGCCATCGACCTTTCCTGGGAACCAGAACTCGCTTTATCAGCCACTGTACGCGAAGGACCGGAGCCGCATCTTTACCCCTGTTCTTCAGCCCCCTTGGCTCGGAGCGTCATATTTTGAAGCTCCTTTCCGGCTAGTTCCGCCCAGGTGCAGCGCGGGGCAAAAGTATCCGACACCGGAGTTGCCTTGACGCACGTCCGTCGTGGAACTGACAGAACCTGACAGATTTGCGATCTCGCGAAACCTAAAGAATGGGGGGGAAAGACGATTCCAGGAGATTTTCGATCAGGTCCCGACTGCCCAGGAAGAGAGGTAGGTTTGCTGCTCTTTCGTAAGTTTGTCGATGTGAATGCCCATGCTGGCAAGCTTCAATTTTGCAACCCAATCTTCCACCGCCTTGACCACGTTGTAAACCTGCGGCTTTAGCTTCTTTCGATTTTTCACCGCCCACTCGGAGGCTAAAGCTTGAGTAGCAAAGCTCATATCCATGACTGAGGCTGGGTGTCCTTCAGCGGCAGCCAGGTTTACCAGTCTTCCCTCCCCGAGAAGATAGATTTTCTTGTCACCTGGCAAAGTATAAGCATCTACGTGATTGCGGACGTTCTTTTCAGTTTTTTTAGCGAGCTTCTTAAGAGTTTTGATGTCGATCTCGATATCGAAGTGACCTGAATTACAAATCACGGCTCCGTCTTTCATGGCTCTCAAATGTTCTTTTCTAATCACGTGCATGTCACCTGTCAGCGTGATGAAGAGGTCACCGATTTTTGCAGCCTCCTGCATACTCATTACATCGAACCCATCCATGGCGGCTTCGAGGGCCCGGATCGGATCGACCTCGGTGACGATGACTTTTGCTCCCATCCCCCGCGCCCGTGAAGCCACTCCCCTCCCGCACCACCCATAGCCAGCCACGACCACTCTCTGTCCGGCAATCAACATATCGGTGGCTCGAATGATGCCGTCGATCGTTGACTGTCCTGTCCCGTAACGGTTATCGAAGAGATGTTTCGTGGCGGCGTCATTGACTGCAATCACCGGGATCTTCAGTGCACCTTCTGCGGCCAGGGCCCGTAACCGAATGACCCCTGTGGTTGTTTCTTCCATACTAGCTATCAATTGAGATGCCAGGTGGGAATAATTTTTGTGGATGAGGGAAACCAGGTCCGCCCCGTCGTCCATGGTGATGACCGGCGCATGATCCAGGGCAGCGCGCAGGTGGCGGTAGTAGGTCTTATGATCCTCACCCTTTATGGCAAAGACCGGTATCCGGTCATGCTTGACCAAGGAGGCGGCCACATCATCTTGGGTGGAAAGAGGGTTGGAGGCGCAAAGGACAATCTGAGCGCCACCGACTTTCAGGGTCTGAACCAGGTTGGCAGTCTCTGCCGTTACATGGAGACAGGCAGAGAGACGCATTCCTTGGAAGGGTTTCTCTTTCTCAAAACGGCTGCGCACTCTCCTCAAAACCGGCATATCTTGATTCGCCCAGAGAATGCGCTTTCTTCCCTGCAAGGCTAACCTAAGGTCACGGACATGATAATTCTCATGAGCCATACTTAAATCCTCCTCCCCACCGTGACCTCGCTACCTCTTTGCTGCAGCTTTTATGAAGTCCTCAACCCGATCGGTCTTTTCCCAGGTAAAGGTGCCGTTCTCGGGTGTGCGCCCGAAGTGGCCGTATGAGGCCGTGGCGCGATAGATGGGCCGTTTTAAATCCAAGGTTTCAATGATGCCCTTGGGTCTAAGGTCAAAGAGATCCTGTACGATACGAGCCAGTTCTGTCTCCGGGATCGATCCGGTGTTGAAGGTATCGACTGCCACTGAAACGGGCCGGGCCACACCGATGATGTACGCCAGTTGAACCTCGCATCTCCGCGCCAGCTTGGCGGCAACGATATTTTTGGCAATGTAGCGGGCCATATAAGCGGCGCTGCGGTCCACCTTGGAGGGATCTTTTCCCGAAAAGGACCCCCCACCATGCCGCCCCATACCGCCGTAAGTATCCACAATAATTTTCCGCCCAGTCAAACCGCAGTCCCCTTGGGGCCCTCCTATCACAAAGCGACCCGTAGGGTTTACATGGTAGACCGTATCTTTGGTT
>JAPUHZ010000198.1 GCA_027297485.1 Deltaproteobacteria bacterium | reverse complement strand
GGAGCTGAAGAAAAAGGGAACAAGCCTCGCCGACAGAATGTTTGGAGATACGGATGGGATTGGAAAGCTGGCGAGTTTGGTAGCTCCGCTGGTCAACTGGGCGAATCAAAATCCTTTTCTGCGTGGTTTGATGGAAAAGTTTTTGGGCGTCCACAAGGACCGGTTACTCCCCACGTTCCACTTGGAGACATTCGCCAAGTGGCTGCGCAAAAACCCTGCTCTCCCGAAGGGCAAAGGGGAGGAAAAGGTAGCGCTCTTTTATACCTGCACGGTCAATTACAATGAGCCGGATATCGGAAAAGCGACTGTCGGTGTCCTTCAGAAGAACGGCATCGAGTGCGTCGTCCCGGAGCAGCAATGCTGCGGCCTTCCGTTTCTGGACGTGGGGCTGATGGATCGGGCCATGAAGAAGATTGAATCGAACGTAGCCACCCTGAGCCAAGCGATCCGGCAGGGATACAAAATCGTGGTGCCGAGCGCAAGCTGCAGCTACATGCTCAAGAAAGACTACCCGCGATTCCTGGCGACCGAGGATTCCAAGCTGGTTGCCGAGAACACCTTCGATCTATCGGAATATCTGGTCAAGGTCCACGAAAAAGGCAAGCTGGATTTGGGTTTTTCCGAGAAAATCGGGAAGATCCGATATCATCAGCCCTGCCACTTGAAGGCGCAGGACATCGGTTTCAAAGCGCAGGAATTGATGCAGCTGATTCCCGGCGCCCAAGTCTCCCGCATGCAGTGCTGCAGCGGGCACGACGGGACTTGGAGCGTGAAGAAGGAAAATTTCGAGGCCTCAATGAAGGTGGGCAGACCGCTTTTCAAGTTCATGAAACCCGAGGACGCCTGCACGGTCACCGATTGCCCCCTGTCGGCGATCCAAGTCCAACAGGGGACCGGAAGGAAACCGGTCCATCCCATCGTGGTGATGGCGCGGGCTTATGGTCTGGAGGCAAGCAAGCCCGCCTGAGTTGCCCCCTTTGTCACCGCATAACCGTTGTCGTAGCCGGCGTAGCTACTTCTGTGTCGGGCCGAGGATCCACTCCTTGTCTTTCTCGAGGCCGATCACAAACTGATCGTCGGCCTCCGAGGGCATGACCTCTGTCAGATGCTTGTCGTACTCTTCTTGGGAGAGCAATTCCCCCTTGACGCTGTAGGTCTTTCCCGCATAGGCGCCGATGTATCTCCGGAACTTGTCATTGGGAATCGTAAGCTTGGGCTGGTCCTCGGGAACGTTGTGGTTCAAGGCATCGACAAGTGCGCTGATTTCTTTGAAGAAGGTGGCGCGCGACAGCTCGTTCAGCTTATCCATATCGGCGGGATCGTCGTACAGGTGTTCGTCATAACGTCCTTTCAACCCCCAGATATAGGCCCAGTGGGCGGAGCTGGACTCGTCCTGGCCAAATAAATCGTAGGCCGTGGAGGTCCATTTGTTGAAGTACTTTTGGATGATAGTCATAGGAATTTTCCCGGCTTTGACAATCCGCATTAAGCCGATATTTCCTTGCGCCAAGTGATACGCCTCTTCTTTCAGCATCGGGAGGGTACTGCGTCCCAACGGGGCAAAAGCGCTACGGCTGAGCATGTTGAGCTGATACTTACCGTCGCGATCGATAAAACTGGTATAAGTAAAAAAATCAAGCCAGTTTCGGACCGGTTGATTGAAGGAATCGAGTAAACGCGTTTTCTCGGACGCTCGGCGCTCTAATAGCCTCTGGGCCTGGCTTTTGCCGGAGTCACCGAAGTAGGTCACCAGCATATAGGCCATCTGCCAGCCGTGCCGCATTTCCTCCCGGTTGATCCGGATAATGTTGTTCAAGTCATATTCGCTCGGTGCCCTTTCCAGCAGGTTCTTTTGCTGCTCGACTGAGGCAAACTCGGTGTCTCCCTGAAACTCGATCAGGTGCGCCAGGGCGTCTCGGATCCGCTGGTCAGGAATATCGGTCACTTTTTCCCACTTTGTCCGGCCTGCGTAGTCTCCGAACTCGATCTCATTGCTCTCGATGTCCCCCAGTTTTGTCTCAAAGGTATAGTCTTTTCCGATAAGTTCCGTCGGATAGCCGATGTCTGCGTGCCATTGATGAAAAAGGTCCACCCAATCGTCAAAGGTGTCGATCTTGGAATTCTTGACTAACATTGTCTACTCCTTATCGGGTTGCCCTCCGGCTAACCCTACGTGGTTATTGGATTATTTGGTCTAGATTGTTTCTCGCCTACGGCATCTGGAACGAAACCCTCGGAAAACCGCCCGCCCATCCCTCATACATATTGGCGGTAACAATATACAAAATTACCTTGTTAAGTCAAGCCGAGGTCGGTTGTCGGTAGTAGTTGGTCGTTTTGACCAATTTCACAAAGGGGACCATGGACACCTTGAGCTAGCCCGCATTTCTCACCAGCCCACGGCTGCGTGCGCGCATCTACTCGAATCTACGGCGTTGCGCTCGGACAAAGGGCTCGACGTACTGTACAGTACGCCTGCGCGCTTTGTCTCTCTCGCGCCTTGTATCTCCGGGCATCTGCGCGCCCTCGCTTCGCGCTCCGGTAAGAAATGCGGGCTAGCAATTAGGATAAAGCCTTGGTAAAGGCCCGGCGGAGGAAGACCCCGATCAGGTGCCGTTTGTATTCTGCGCTTCCCTCAAGGTCGTCTACAGGATCGGCGGCGTCGGCCAAAGCCTGAGCGGCATCGACAAGCTGTTTCTTCACCTGATCTCTCGAACCGACGAGCATGGCATCTGCCTGATCGGATCGGCACGGTGTTGGACTGACACTGCCAACTACTGCCCTGGCATTAGTGATGACACGACCGGCTTCGCCCATGTCGAGGACTAGTGCTAGACCGAGAATGGGTCGCTCGTGGATCTGGAATTTGAGATAGACGGCCCGCTGGGTTGGGGTCAGAACAGGGACGTTGATTCTGGTTAAAAGCTCGTCCGGGCCCAGCGTAGTCTCATACGCCTCGGCAATGAACTCACTCATCTCCAAGGCTTTTTCTCCAGTTCTTCCCTGGACCCGGACCTTCGCCTGAAGGGCAAGAAGTAAGGCGGCGGGGTCCGAGTGGGGTTCGGCAAAGCAGAGGTTTCCGCCTAGAGTCCCTGTCGCTCTAACCCGGACATTGGCCACATTCCTTTCCATTTCCGCAATGACAGGGAGTTTTTCCTTAACCAGGGAGGAATTTTCTATAGATCTATGTGTCGCTAAAGCTCCGATGCAAACCGTAGAATCTATAAGTTCGATTTTGTTGAGGTCGGGTATCGTCTTGGCATCGACAAGATGGTCGTAGCGTAAAAGGTCGTGTTTCATCGCCAGGAGAAGCTCGGTTCCTCCTGCGTAAAGTCGCGCTTTCTCGCCGTGGTGTGCGAGCATCTCCGCTGCCTCGGCTACACTATGAGGCTGGTGGATCGTGAATCGTCTCAAGGGCATCATGATGAAAAAATCAAATCTTTTTACTTTTAACTTTTTCCTTTTTCCTTCTCTTTGAGTGCCCGCCAGACCCTCTCCGGCGTCAACGGCGCTCTTCGGATGCGCACTCCCGTTGCATGATATACCGCATTGGCGATATTTGCCGGCATAGAATTGAGCGACGCTTCTCCGCCTCCTTTGGCACCGTAGGGTCCGACCCCATCCCGATTCTGCACTAGGCGAAGCTCGACCTGAGAGGGTAGATCCGAGAAGCGAGGAACGCGATAATCCAGAATCGACCCGTTAACCAACTGCGGGCCTTCGTAAACCAATTCTTCAAAGAGCCCTACTCCCATGCCCATCGTTGCGGCCCCGATGTCTTGCCCTTCGGCGAGTGCAGGGTTGATCGCTAGCCCCACATCTCCTACCGTTGCCAGCTTCTCCATATGAACCAGGCCGGTTTCCTCATCGACGGAAAGTTCCACTGCGGTGCAAGCCACCTCCCAAAAGACCGGCAGCTTGGAGAAATCTCCCGCCTTGCGGATAGTGGCACGTCCCATCACTTCACCGTCGGGAAGTCCGTAATATTTGCTGATGACTTCGGACCAGCTTAATTGGGCCTCGCCGCAGCGCACTCCCCCTCTGATTACTTCGATCTGTTCCGTCTTCACTTTCAACACATCCGCCGTCATGTGTACCATTTGTTCAATCGCCTCACGGCTTGCCTCCAAAACCGCACGGCCCATCAGCGTCGTCGTCCGGCTGGCTCCCGTGGAGCGGTCGTAGGGCGTAATGGCCGTATCCGAGGCGATGACGCGAACTTTCTCAAAAGGCACTCCCAATTCCTCGGCAGCAATTTGGGGAATGACGGTATGACTTCCTTGGCCCAGTTCCGTACTCCCGGTCATAATCGAGACCGAACCGTCGGCATGGACCCGGACGACCGTTGATGTCAACGGGTACGCTCCCGCGTCACTGCCGGAACAGCCGATACTGTGCCCGCGCCCTTTGGGCAATGGGTCTTTCCAGTTTATCGCTTTCGCCGCGACCTCCAAGTCTTCCTTTAGCGTGCCATCAAAGGGACGCATCTTCGGGAAAAACTCTTCGCCCGGTTTTGCCGCATTCGCCAGACGGAACTCGTATGCGTCTTTGCCGATCTTCGCCGCCAGCTCGTCGATCTGTGATTCGCCTGCCATGGTAACTTGCGCACAGCCGAAGCCGCGGTATGAACTGGCCGGCACCGTGTTGGTATAAACCGAATAATTGTCGATTTGAATGTTAGGTATGGAATAGGGGCCCACACACCGGTTGGTCGCTTTCTCACACACGAGAGGGCTATTTTCCGCATAGGCACCCGTGTTCATGTAGATTTTGGCCTGTCGTGCGATGATTTTGCCGTTGGTGTCGACCGCCGTGCGCATCCAAGTCAAAGCATCGTCGCTGCGCGTGGTCAGCATTGCCTCTTCCACCGTCAACTGAAGTTTGACCGGCCGCTTCGCCTTCCAGGCGCAGACTGCCACAAGCGGCTCAATCTTGGTGTAGGATTTGCTCCCGTAGCCGCCGCCGACGAAGGGGACGATCAAGCGAATCTGGCTCACCGGCAAATTGAAGACCGATGTGAGGTCATGCCGTACCATAAAGGGATGCTGTGCGGAGGAATAAATGGTCACGCCGTTTTCGCTCACTTCCGCGATCGCCACGTAAGGCTCCATCGCGTAGGCATACGTCATCGGGAAATAGTACTCCCCTTCAACGATGGCTGCTGCCTTAGCAAAGGCGGCTTCTACGTCACCCCACTTGATGTGGGCCTCCTGGCAGATATTGGTGCCCCGGCCGGCAGTTACTTCGCCTTCGAAGCCCCGCAGAGCTCCCGCCTCAAACTGTCGCTGATGAAGCAGGGGAGCTCCTTTTTCCAAAGCCTCTTTCGGTGTGAGGGTAGTTTTCAACTCTTCGTATTGGACATCGATATATTCCAACGCCTCAAATGCGGTCCGCTCGTCTACCGCTACCACCGCGGCCACAGGCTCGCCGGCATAGCGCACTTTCTCAATGGCAAGGAGCGGGTGATCTCTGACTGCGTGACCGTAATAAGGATTAATTCCTTCAAAGTCGTTGCTGCTCAAAACCGTAAAGACGCCCGGACGAGATGCAGCGCGAGAGGTGTCGATCGAGACGATCTTCGCATGAGCGTAAGGGCTGCGCAGCACTTTGGCATAGGCCATGCCGATGAGCCTGATATCGCTCACATAAGTAGCCTTTCCCGTGACTTTAGCTGGACCGTCTCGTCTAGGCACGGAATGGTTAACGACACGAAAATCTTGTTTCTTAATTTCGCTCATTGATGTTTTCCCTTGAGCAAATCGGCAGCCGCTTTTTTAATCGCCCGAACAATCGTCACATAACCAGTGCAGCGGCAGATATTACCGTCCATATAGTGGACGATCTCATCCTCTGTTGGCTTGGGGTTTTCGGTTAGCAGCGCCTTGGTTGCCAGAATCATCCCCGGAGTGCAAAAGCCGCACTGGAAGGCAAACTCGTCGATAAAGGCCTGCTGAATGGGGTGGAGTGTTCCGTCAGGGTGGGCCAGTCCTTCGATTGTGAGGACATTCCGATCTCGGACTTCGTAGGCCAGTTGCGTGCAGGAGCTCACCGGCAAGTCGTCAACGAGGACCGTACAGGCACCGCACACCTGAACCTCGCAGGAAACCTTGGTCCCCGTGAGGTTGAGTTGATTGCGCAGGACCTCAGCCAGCGTTTCTTGGGGTTCACACTCCGTCTCGACCGGACGGCCATTGAGTTGGAAAGAGAGCTTCACTGTTTCTCTCCGCTACTTGGAGGTTTCTCGTTTCGGGCATCTCGACTCGAAACTCGAAACCGTTTATTGATAGTGCGGTAGAATCTCTTCGGACCAGAGCCCCATCTGTTTAATAAAGCTATCCATGGTCGGATAGATGATCTTCAGCTCGAAGTGTTGCACGCCTGCTTCGATGAATTCGTCGATTCTGCGTCGCACATCATCTACGGAACCCAAAATGTGGCGGTCTAAGGCAAATTGCATGTTATCGATATTGCGTTCGTAACTGGTGCTGCTGGCTTTAATGGTCGCCATCGCGAGATTGAGACCCTCCTCGCGCGTCTTGGCAATCGTTGCGAGCTTCTCAACGGCAATGGTGATTTTGGAGGGATCACGGCCGTTCTCCCTAGCGGTTTGCGCCAAGATGTCACATCCGACCTTCATCTCTTTCGGCGAGAGCCAACCGGGAATCCAGCCTTCGCCGTATTTTCCCGCGCGCTTCGCAGCCAGCTTCATCCAACCGCCGACCCAGACAGGCGGATGAGGTTTCTGAACGGGCTTCGGATAGATCTCTGCGTCCTTAAAGCCGATAAACTCCCCTTGAAAGGAAGCCTTGGACTGCGTCCATATCGCTTTCATCGCCTCGATATATTCATCAGTGCGGTCCCCGCGCCGGTCGTACGAAACGCCGAAGACCCCAAACTCATCTGACTCACGCGTGGCTTTGGAACCGAGGCCTACACCAACGATTAACCGCCCATTGCAGAGCCAATCCAGCGTCGCACACTGTTTGGCTGCATAGATGGGATTTCGGCAAGGCATGACCAGGCAAGCAACACCTAATGTGATTTTTTTGGTCTCACCAGCCAAATAGGACAAGACCATTAACGCCTCGTAGAAATTCGCCTCTTGGGTGTCCGTAATTGCCTCAGTGGCACCGGAGGAGATGTGATGGCGGTGCATCTCCGAGCTCCAAACCACGTGGTCATGAACCCAGATCGAATCAAATCCCAGCTCTTCCGCCGTCTTTGCCGCTTTAACGATATTCTCCGTTCTAGAAAGCGGACCGGAGTTGGGGACTCTCACGCCGAACTGAATTTTTTTCATTTTGGTTCCTATGAAGATTCGGTCACGGCGATCTTTTCATACTTCAGGTAGCGGTTGTACCAATCGACGACGTTCGCCGCCACCTCGTTGAAATAATCGTTGTAGATTCCGTAGTGGGTGGTCTGTTTGAAGAGCACCAATTTTTTCGGCTCGCCGGCCTTTTCATAGAGACGGAAGGATTGTTCCTCTGGCGTCACAGCGTCATTCTCCACTGCCAGGAACAGGACCCCTCGCGGCGAGATTTTGTGTACGACATCCTCGGGACTGTATTCAAGAATCGCCTCGGCACACTGGAGCGGCATGGTATTGGGGATCTTGCTTTCCACATCCTTCTTTATGGTCGTCGTCTTGCGCTCGGGAGTCTGAACCATGATTTCCTCCCGCGCGCTGACAATCTGGCCGGAACCGGTGAGCACTCGCTGCTTCCGATCCTCGTCGAGGTGCTTAAGGTAATCGACCCATTCGTATTCCCGCCGCATGGAACGGAGCCAATCCCGGCCGTTGCTGACTCCGAGATAGCAGACGACGCACTTGACTCGCTGATCGACCGCCGCGACGTAAACCGCGTTGCCTCCGCCAGTGCCGCCGGAGCCATACATGGCGATCCGGTTCGGGTCGATCTCTTCGCGGGTTTGCATGTAGGTGATCGCATTGCGGATATCTTCGACCTGCCATTGTGGCATGACCCAGCCACGTTGCTTTCCCTCACTGTCTCCCCACCCGCGGTAGTCGAAGCAAAGGCAGGCATAACCCGCTTTGCACAGCTTCTCGAACATCATGATATAGTGCTTGGCGTCTTTGAGACCGAGAAATCCGGGACCCTGGACGATCCCCGAATAAGGTTTTCCCTGATCGGAGTCCGGGAAATAAAGCACACCGCTCAGCTTATCGCCTTCGCTGTAGAAATTAACTTTCTCTGTACGCATATCGAACTCCTAACATCTAACTGGTTCAAATCGTTCAAGTCGTTCAAACAGTTCGAACCATTAATTCCAATCTTCAGAACATTTTGAACGACTGGAACGTCTGAAACGATTTGAACGGTGTCTACGCTCTTAACGCCGGCAGAACTTCTTTGCCGAGATAGTCGATCTGCTGGTACCAATCGGCATAGCGGAACCTGAGATCATAAACGATGTGATTCAGGCCGTTCTTTTCGTATTCCTTGGTGTCGCGAACGACATCTTCGGGCTTGCCCGCTAAGAGCAGACCACGAATGTCCTCGTAGGATTTGAAATTGCCGTAATTGACCCAGGTCTTCTTGCTCGGCTTGTTCCCTTCCTCGATCAAGCCTTTCGTATTGACTTTGCTCAACGCGGTATCGAGGTCCTTGTCGATGCTGACAATGGGAATCGCGCCCACCGTGCCCATTGGTCGCTCCTGCGCTTTGTACTGATCGCGTAAGTAACCGACCATTTTGATGAAGGTTGACATCGGAATACGGCCCGGCATCCAGCCGTCGCAGTATTCCGCCGCGCGCCGGCAGGAAGCGGGCGTACCGCCGCCATACCAAATGGGAATCATATTTTTCGGCTGCGGCTTGAGTTCGACGTCGGCAAAGTCGTAATACTGATCTTTGTAGGTAACTTTCTCGCCTTTCCAGAGCCTGCGGCAAATCTCCGAGTTGATCTTCGCAAGGTTCACCCGGTCCTGAAGCGTATTGTTTTTAAAACCTACCGCCTCGAATTCATGCTTGAACGTGCCCAGCCCAATCCCCATGATGACCTTGCCGTCACTGAGCGTACTGAGACCAGCCATCGCCTGCGCGAGATGGATGGGGTGGCGGTGGGAGATAACCGTGCCGGTTCCAAGTTCGAGTTTTTTCGCCACGGCCGCAATAGCTGAGAGTATGAGAAGACCTTCGATGTGAGTATTATCGGTTCCTTCCATACCGTGAGGCTCGAAAATGAGGTGGTCCCTAATCCATACAGAGTCGAAACCGTATGCCTCGGCTTTTTTCGCACCCTCGATACACCTTTCTACCGATCCGTACTCGCCAAAGTGGGGCAAAAGCAGGCCAAATTTTAACTTCGTTGGCATTGAGCTTCTCCTTCTCGATTATTTTTAGTTCCATGCTCGGGGACTCACAGGTCTCCTGAGTGTGAGTTGATTAGCGTAACTCTGATGTTTATAGGCTCTACAGGGCTTTTCTGTCAAGGCGAGTCGTTGACAGAAAAGGTGGTGGAAAAGCTCGGCTTACGGATCCCGAGGGGACGGATCTCTCTTGGACCTACTGGGAGGAGTACTATGACGGGAGCCGCTATGGCTTCTCCTCCACTCCCCGCCATGGCAACCTCCACATCCATCTTCTTTTACCAACGTTGGTGATTACCGCAAAGGACGGGACGGAGCATGCGATCATTCGTAATGGCTGTCTGACTGTGATGGAGGACCCAAAAGTGCGGAAACTAATACAAACGTATTTAAATTTGTTACATTGAGGCTATTCCGAGGGGAAGGAGACTGAAGGACGAGGGAACCGAACGTGAGGCTT